>NZ_JBEYER010000061.1:0-17099 GCF_040634005.1 Micromonospora sp. NPDC007271 | reverse complement strand
CCCAGGTCTCCGCACCACCGGCCCAGGTCTCCGCACCACCGGCCCAGGTCTCCGCACCACCGGCCCAGGTCTCCGCGCCACCGGCCCAGGTGTCGGCACCACCGGCCCAGGTGCCCGCGCCGGTGTCCGCACCGCCGGTCTTCTCCGCCCCGCCGGCACAGGTTCCGGCGTCGGCCGCCCAGCCGGTGTCGGCCCCGCCCGTGCAGGTCTCCGCGCCCCCGGCAACCGCCACCCCGGCGGACAGCGAACCGCGGACGCCATCACTCACCCTGGTCTCCGCGCCCCCGGCACCGGCCACCCCGGCAGAGGGCGAGCCGCAGCCGGCAGCGCCGGCCCAGGTCTCCGCACCGCCCGCGCCGGTGTCCGCCCCGCCGGCACCGGCTGCCGCACCGGAGGACGAACCGCGCGAGGTGCGCCCGGTGGACCCGGAGCAGGCGCTGGCCGCCATCCGGTGGCGGCTGCACCCGGAGAAGCTGCGCGAGGAGGCCCCCGATCCGGAGGCGCTGCGCGAGGTCCGGGACGGGCTCACCACGAAGCTGAACAGCACGCTGGACAACCGCAACCGGGCCCGGCTGCTGAGCCTGCGGTCGGTGGCCGCCCGGATCCTCGGCGACCTGGACGACGCCGTCGCCGACGCGCGGCTGGCTCTGACGTACGCGGAGGCCACCGGCGAGTTGCGGCGGACCGCGCTGGCCCGCGCGCGGCTGGCCGAGGTGCTGCGCTGGCGGGGCGAGTACGCGGAGGCCGACCGGCTCTTCGCCGAGGCCAACTCGCCCGAACTGCCCGACCGGCTGCGCTCGGCGCTGCACGAGCACGCCGGCCGGTCCTGCTACGACCAGGGCCGGCTGACCGAGGCGTGCCTGCACTTCGAGCGGGCCCTGGACCTGCGCAAGGGCGAGGACGCGGAGCTGAGCGAGCGTACGGCGGTGGCGCTGGACGCGGTCGCCGCGCGGGCGGCGGCCGGCGGCTTCGGCCCGAAGCCGCGGACCCGGGAGGCGATCCTGGGTGAGGAGCGGCAGCCGGTGCCCACGTTCGACGAGGAGCAGCAGCTCTGGGGGTACGCGGACGCCGAGGGCGAACTGGTGATCGACCACCGGTACGCCGAGGCGCAGCCGTTCCGGGAGGGGATGGCCTGGGTACGGCGCCCGGAGGCGGCCCGCTGGGCGCTGATCGACACCACCGGCGCGGCGCTCATCGAGGCGAACAACGGCTACCGGGGGGTGGGCTCGTTCTCGGAGGGGCTGGCCTGGGTGTCGATGGACGGCAAGGGGCGGTGGATGGCGGTCGACCCGACCAACATCGTGCGGATCCCGCCGGGCTACGAGGACGTCCGACCGTTCCGCGGCGGCCTGGCGGCGGTCCGCCAGGCCGGCGGCTGGGGCGCGGTCGACCGGACCGGCCAGGTCGTGGTGCCGACCCGGTACCACGGGCTGATCACCGCGCTGGCCGACGGCCGCTACGTGGACGGCTTCACCGAGGACGGCCTGGCCGTGGTGGAAGTGGCCGGCCGCCGGGGCGTGGTGGACCGGACCGGCCTGGTCCTGGTCGAGCCGGCGTACCCGGCGGTGGTCGTGCACCCGGTCGCCTTCCTCGTACGCGACGAGTCGGGCCGCTGGGGCGCGCTGGACCGCCGGGGCGAGCCGCTGATCGGCCTGGCGCATCCGAGCCGGGCCGCCGTGGTCGCGGAGATCGACAACCTGCTCGCCGACACCAGCCCGGTGCTCTGAGCGGCGGCCGCGGCAACGGGCGGAGCGGGCGGAACGCGGTGCCGGTGCGGAACGCCGGGCGGCCACCGCGCCGACGCGCCGCGCGGTGACCCGATCGGGCGGGACTAGGGTCGAGGCATGGAATTCCGACACCTAGGCCGCTCGGGCCTGATGGTCAGCGAGATCTCGTACGGCAACTGGATCACCCACGGTTCGCAGGTCGAGGAGGAGGCGGCGATCGCCTGCGTGCGGGCCGCCCTGGACACCGGCGTCACCACCTTCGACACCGCCGACGTGTACGCCGGCACGAGGGCCGAGGAGGTGCTGGGCCGCGCGCTGAAGGGCGAGCGCCGCGAGGGGCTCGAGCTGTTCACGAAGGTCTTCTGGCCGACCGGCCCGGGACGCAACGATCGCGGGCTGTCCCGCAAGCACATCATGGAGTCGATCAACGGCTCACTGCGCCGCCTCCAGACCGACTACGTGGACCTCTACCAGGCCCACCGGTACGACTACAGCACCCCCCTCGAGGAGACGATGGAGGCGTTCGCCGACGTCGTGCACTCCGGCAAGGCGCACTACATCGGCGTCTCCGAGTGGAAGGCGTCGCAGATCCGCGAGGCCCACCAGCTCGCCCGCGAGCTGCGTATCCCGCTGGTCTCCAGCCAGCCGCAGTACTCGATGCTGTGGCGGGTCATCGAGGCCGAGGTGATCCCGACCTGTGAGGAGCTCGGCCTCGGGCAGATCGTCTGGTCGCCGATGGCCCAGGGCGTGCTCTCCGGCAAGTACCTGCCGGGCCAGCCGCCGCCGGCCGGTTCCCGGGCGACCGACGAGAAGTCGGGTGCCGGGTTCATCGCCAAGTGGCTCGGCGACGAGGTGCTCACCCGGGTGCAGCGGCTCAAGCCCCTCGCGGAGCAGGCCGGGCTGACCATGCCGCAGCTGGCCATCGCCTGGGTGCTGCAGAACCCGAACGTCTCCTCGGCGATCGTCGGGGCGTCCCGGCCGGAGCAGGTGCACGACAACGTGAAGGCGGCGGGCGTGAAGCTCGACGCCGACCTGCTCAAGGCGATCGACGAGATCGTCGAGCCGGTCACCGAACGGGACCCGGCGAAGACCGAGTCCCCCGCCCAGCGTCCGTGACGCGTCCCCGGTCCGGTCGGCGCGATGCGCCGGCCGGACCGGGCCGGGCTCAGCCCTGCCAGAAGCGGATCAGCTCCCGGCCGAGCACGTAGAGGCCGGGCGGCAGGCCGAGCAGGTCGGCGATCCAGAAGACCGCGCCGAAGAACCAGCCGCCGATCCGCGGGCTCCACAGCAGCGCGAACAGCAGGATGAAGCCGTACGGGGCGAACAGGTCGTAGGTCCGGCGGTACGACGAGCTGAGCCACGGCTGGATCATGTTGCCGCCGTCCAGGCCGGGCACCGGCAGCAGGTTGAGCACGCTGGCGGTGAGCTGGAGGAACGCCAGCAGCCCCACGCCGGCCCAGAATTCCAGGGGGCCACCCACGGCCGAGGGGCCGATCAGCAGCGCCGCCACCAGCAGCAGGGTGAACAGCACGTTGGTGGCCGGGCCGGCCAGGCTGACCAGGGTGTGCCGCAGCCGGCCGGGGATGGCGTGCCGGTCGACCCAGACCGCGCCACCCGGCAGGCCGATGCCGCCGAGCAGCACCACGACCACCGGCAGCACGATCGACAGCAGGGGGTGGGTGTACTTGAGCGGGTTGAGCGTCAGGTAGCCCCGGTGGGCGATGTCCCGGTCCCCGGACCGGTACGCGACCACCGCGTGGGCGTACTCGTGCAGGCAGAGCGAGACCAGCCAGCCCGAGACCACGAACAGGAAGACGTCGAACCGGACGTTGCCGAACCCGTGCCAGGTCAGCGCGCCGCTGGCCACGAAGAGCGCGACCAGCGCCAGGAAGACCGGGCTCGGCCGGAACGCTGCCCGGGGCACCCCGAGCACCAGCGGTTCGCCTGGGCGGTCGTAGCCCATCACTGGGCCGGGGGCAGCAGGCTCATCCGGTACTCCACCCGGTCGTCCTCGACGAGCGCGACGGAGGTGACGCCGGCCGCCGCGAGCTCCCGCCAGGTCTGGCCGATCCACGACTCGGCGTCCGCCTGGTTGCCGAACGACTCACTCGGCCCGTCGACCGACTCGCCGTTCGTGCCCTCGTACCGCCAGCTCCACGCCATGCCGCGTCTCCCCTCGCCGCCGTCGTCCCCTGGGACGGACCCCCGCAAGCGTAGTCGGCCGGGCCACGATCGGCCCGGCCGCCACCTGCCGGACGGGCACCCCGCTGGATCATGTCGCCGACCGGCGGCCGGTACCGTGGCGCCGTGCTGACTCGAGGTGTGGTCCTCAGCGACCGGTACCGGCTGGACGAACGCATCGCGACCGGCGGCATGGGTGCCGTCTGGAAGTGCACCGACACCCTGCTGGGCCGCGAGGTCGCGGTGAAGGTGCTGCTGCCGTCGCTGGTCGCCGACCCGGAGTTCACCACCCGCTTCCACGCCGAGGCCCGGATGCTGGCCGCGCTGCGGCACCCGGGCATCGTGCAGGTGCACGACTTCGGCGCCGCCACGCTCACCGACGGCAGCCAGGTGAGTTTCCTGGTGATGGAGTACGTCGACGGTGAACCGCTGGTGACCTGGATCCGGCGCGCCGGCCGGCTCGACCCGGCGTCCACCATGTCGGTGGTGGCGCAGGCCGGGCACGCGCTGCACGCCGCCCACCTCGCCGGGATCGTGCACCGGGACGTCAAGCCGGGCAACCTGCTGGTCAAGCGGGACGGCGCGGTGGTGCTGGTCGACTTCGGCATCGCCCGGGCCAGCACCATGGCCGGGATCACCGCCGCGCACATGGTGCTCGGCACCGCCTCGTACATGTCGCCGGAGCAGGCCACCGGCCAGCGCGTCTCGCCGGCCACCGACGTCTACGCCCTCGGCGCGGTGGCGTACTTCTGCCTCGCCGGCCAGCCGCCCTTCGACGGCGACAACCCGCTGCAGGTGGCGCTGCGACACGCCCAGGACGAGCCCGCCCCGCTGCCACCGGGCACGCCCCCGGCGGTGGTCGAGGTGGTCCGGCAGGCGCTGGCGAAGAGCCCCGGCGACCGGTACCCGAGCGCCCGCGCCATGGCCGAGGCCGCGCAGGACGCCCGGGACGCCACCCTGGCCAGCGTCCCCGTCCCGCCCCGGCCGCCGTGGGCGGTGGCCGGCCCGGCCGTGCCGGGGGCCGCCGCGCCGGCCGCGCCCGGCCCGGCCGCCGCCGACCACTCCGCGGGTACGCCGTCCGGCGCTTCCTCCCCCGCCGGTCCCCCGACCGATCCCGACCCCGGTGCGGGACCGGACCCCCGTACTCCCGCACCGGCGCCTGCGGCAGCGCCCCCCACCGGCCCCGGGTCCGGCGGCCCGGGTGGCTCCGCCCCGCCGCCGTCCGGACCGCCCGCCCACGCCACCGCCGGGCCCCCCGCCCACGCCACCGTCGGACCGCCCGCCCACGCCGCCGCCGGGCCGCCCGGCGGTGTCGGGCAGCCGGCTCCGCCCCCGGCCGGTCCCGCCTGGTCGGTCGGCGTGGCGCACCCCGGCCAGCCGGGCACAGGTCCCGGAGGCTACGGCCCCGAGCAGGAGCTGGGCGCCGGCTCGGGTGTCCCGCCGACGCGGGAGGAGCCGGCGGGGCGACGGGGGCGGGGACGCGTCCTCGCTCTGGCCGCGGCGGCCGGCGTCGTCCTCGTCGCGTTGGTGACCACCGTGGCGGTGGCAGCGCTGCGCTCGCAGGACGACCCGCCGGCGGACCGGACCGCGCTGACCGGCGAGTCCACGGCGGCCGACCCGGGCCTGCCGGAGCCGCAGGTCACGCAGGGCGCGCCGGAGCCGACGCCGAGCCGCACCGGACGGGCCAGCACCTCGCCGTCGGCGTCAGCGAGCCGCCCGGCGCCGGCCGCCACCACCACCCCACCCGCCGGGGCGCCGGCGCCGGTCTCCCCGTCCAGCGGCGGCACCGGCTCGCCGAAACCGACGGGCACCACCAGCGCGCCGCAGAAGCCCAACCCGTACACGGCGGGGCAGGTGTGCGGCAGCGGCTACCAGGTGATCGACTCGGCGCCGCTGACCGCGAACGGCACCCGCAAGGGTCGCGTCTACCTGCTCTACAACGCCAGCAGCCGGACCAACTGCGTGGTCACGCTGAAGGACACCGACGTCGGCAAGGCCACCCAGACGTCGGCGTACCTGGAGGTGAAGGGGAAGGACCGGGCGACCGACAGCGGGGCGTTCGCGTACTACGCCGGGCCGGTCCGGGCCGGCGCGGGCGGGGTCTGCGTGAAGTGGGGCGGGTCGGTCGCCGGGGCCAGCTACGGCAGCCCGTTCGAGCACTGCGGCTGACCGGGGGTTCCCGCCCGCCGGTTCGCGTACGGGCCGGCGGGCGACGACCCGCCCGGCGGCCTTAAGGTACGGGCATGTCCGTTGACGGGTGGAACACGCTCCTGGTGCTCGGCGGTATCCGGTCCGGCAAGTCCGAGTTCGCGGAATCCCTGGTCGCCGACGCTCCCACGGTCCGGTACGTGGCCACCGCCGGCGAAGGGGACCCGGAGGACACCGAGTGGGCGGCCCGCCTGGCGGCGCACCGGGCCCGCCGGCCGGGCAGCTGGACCACCGAGGAGACTGCCACGGACCCGGGCCGGCTGGCCGAGGTGATCGCGGCGGCCGGGCCGAACGAGACGCTGCTCGTCGACGACCTGGGCGGCTGGGTGACCGTGCTGCTCGACCCGGCCCACCAGCCCGCCGACGACACGGCCACCATCGCCGAGCTGGCGGCGGCCGTCCGGGCCAGCACCGCCCGGCTGGTGCTGGTGAGTCCGGAGGTGGGGCTCAGCCTGGTGCCGACCACCCCGCTGGGCCGGGCGTTCACCGACGCGCTGGGCCAGACCAACCGGGCGGTCGCGGACGCCTGTGACGCGGTGGTGCTGGTCGTGGCCGGCCAGCCCGCCTGGCTGAAGCCCGCCGCCGGGCCCCGTCCCGCCGTGCCGGCACGGGCCGTCCGAGGCGAGGCGGGCACGCCGACGCAGCGGGTCGCCGGGCAACCGACGGCTGCTCCGGCCGGTGCGGCGGAGCCGGCGCTGCCCGAGGTGCTGGCCCCGGACATGGCGCCGCCCTTGCCGGCCCCCGAGCCGGTGCCGGCGACCGACTGGGCCACCGCCACCAGGGCGCTGCCGCTGGTCGCCACCGGGTTGGTCATCGAGCCCGGCATGGAACTGCCCATGCCCGACGACTACGTCGGCCCCCAGGCGGTCGACCGGCTCGTCACCCTGGACCTGCCCGGCGCCGGGCTGGGCGTGCTGGAGCGGGTGGTGGGCTTCGCCGCCGCCACCCAGGGCACCCCGACCCCCGCGCCGTGGAGTTCGGTACGGGTGCTGCTGTTGCACGGCGACCATGCCGGTGGCGCGTCGGCCGGCACGACACCCGGCGAGTCGGCCCGCCGCGCCCGGCAGGCTCGCGCCGGCAAGGGGGCGCTGGCCCGGCTGGCGGCCGAGAGCGGGGCCGGTCTCCAGGTGGTCGAGACGCCCGCCTCCGGCGCGATGGAGGACGAGCCGGCACTCACCGCCGACCAGGTCGAGTCGGCCCTGCGGTATGGGTGGCGGCTGGCCGAGCAGGCCGCCGACGCGGGCGTACAGTTGCTGGTGCTGGCGGCGTGCGGGGCGGGCACCGAGGCGGCCGCCGCGGCGGTGCTGGTGGCCACGGCCGGCGCGGAACCGCCGGCCGTGCTGGGCCGGGTGACGACCGAGCAGGGTGAGTTCGACGACGCGGCCTGGATGGTCCGCTGCGCGGCGGTCCGGGACGCGCTGCACCGCACCCGGCGCTCCCCACGGGACGCCAAGGACGTGCTGGCCGAGCTGGGCGGTGGCGACATCGCGGTGGCCACCGGCGTGCTGCTCGGCGCGACCGCCCGGCGGATCCCGGTGCTGCTGGACGGGCCGGTCGGGGTCGCCGCCGGCATGGTCAGCCGCGACCTGGCCGGGCAGGCCCGGCACTGGTGTCTGCTGCCCGATCACGGCGGCCAGCCCGCGGTGCGGCTCGCCGCCGACGTGCTCGGCCTGACCCCGCTGGTGGACCTGCGGCTCGGCCTCGGCGAGGGAGCGACCGCGCTGGCCACCCTGCCGCTGCTGCGGTCGGCGCTGGCGCTCGCCGCCAGCCTGCCGGTGCACCCGTCGCTGCGCGACACCGAGGACGACGAGGAGTTCGCCGAGCCCGAGCCGGCCGGTCCCGGGCCGACCACCACGGAGCCGGAGCCGGCCGGCCCGGCACCGACCACCCCGGAGCCGGAGTTCGCCGAGCCGGAGCCGGCCGGCCCGGGACCCAGCCGGGTCGCCACCGTCGAGCCGGACGAACCGGTCGCGGTGCCGGACGCCCCCGGCCAGCGTGCCGACTGAGGCACGGCTCGCCGACGGGATCCGGCTGGCGGTCACCACCTTCACCACGGTGCCGCTGCGCGCCGGCCGGGTGGACCGGGCCGCTGCGGGCACCGCGATGGCGCTCGCCCCGGCGGTCGGGGCGCTGCTCGGCGCGTTCCTCGCGGCGGTGCTGCTGCTGGTCGCCACCGTCGCTCCCCCGCTGGTCGCGGCCGGGGTCACCGTCGGCCTCGGTGCGCTGCTCACCCGGGGCCTGCACCTGGACGGGCTGGCCGACACCGTGGACGCGCTGGGCTCCTACCGGCGCGGTGCGGCGGCGCTGGAGATCATGAAGAAGCCGGACGTCGGCCCGTTCGGGGTGGTCGCGCTGGTGGTCGTGCTCCTGCTCCAGGCCGCGGTGCTCGCCGAGCTGGCCGGGCGGTCGTGGCCGGCGGTGCTCGCCGCGGTGGCCGCCGCGACGGCCGCCGGGCGCCTCGGCGTCGGCCTGGCCTGCCGTCGCGGCGTGCCGGCTGCCCGGCCCGAGGGGCTGGGTGCGCTGGTGGCCGGCACGGTGGGGCCGGTCGCGCTGGTCGTCGGCGCGGCCGCCGTCGCGCTGCTGGCGGTGCCGGCCGCGCCGGGCCGCCCCTGGCAGGGGCCACTCGCCGTCGTCGCCGCGCTCACCGTCGCGGCGGGACTCCTGCGGCACGTGGTACGCCGGCTCGGCGGGGTCACCGGGGACGTGCTCGGCGCCACCGTGGAGATCGTCACCACGCTGGCCTACCTGGGACTGGTGCTGTCCGGCTGAGCGTCACCCGTCCGGGCGGGTAGCGTTCGTGGACGACGGCAGCGGTGCGGTCGAGGGGGGACGCATGCTCATCACGGACGACTTCCTGCCCGTACCGGTCCCGGAGTCGCTGGACGCGACCTACCTGGTGCCGATCACCGGCCTGCCGAAGGTCAGCCCGAGGACGGCGGTCGAGGGCCTGACCGGGCGGCTCGCCGAGCCGGTGCACGGGCTGGCGAAGCAGATGCTGGCCAGCCCGCTGATGACCGTCGACACCCGGCAGGTCAGCGAGTTCCCCGAGCTGCCGCCGGACCTGCTCACCGCCTTCGGTGCCACGGAGGACCAGCTGGCCCGGCTGGCCGCCGCGACGCACCTGGTGGTGGTGCAGGCGGAGTACCGGCCCGGCTGGCCGCCGGCGCACGAGTGGGCGGCCCGGGCGGTGGCCGCGGCGATCGCCGAGACGGTCGGCGGGGACGTGGTGGACGTCTTCGGCCTCCAGTTTCTGGACCCGGCGGCCGCGCTGCGCTCGCTCCCCGACGCGGAGGGCCGGATCCGGTTGGTCGACTGGGTGCTGGTGCCCTACTCGTCGGACGCCGACGGGCTCTGGTTCACCACGAAGGGGCTGCGCCGCTTCGGGCTGCTGGAGCTCCAGGCCCAGGGCGTGCCGGACCACCTCACCCGGGCCTGGGGCGCGGTGATGACCGGTGCCGCGCGGCGACTGCTGCGGGACTGGACCGAGGGGCTGGCCGGCGAGGAGGTGCCGGCGTTCGTGCAGCTTCCGGTGCTGGCCACGGTGACCGGGCACGACATCGCGGTGGCGTACGGCAATCCGGAGCAGCACGGGGCGACGGCGCCGGTGCTGCTGCGGCTGGAGCTGGACCCGGCGACCGATCCGGACGCCGACTCGTTCCTCACCCTCAGCCCGCCGCCGGGGCATCCCGGGCCGCCCGGCCGCTACTTCGCCGCCGCCTGCGCCACGCTGTTCAACGGCATCCAGCCGGACGTCCGGTACGCCCGGTCGGGCGACGCGATGAGCCGGGCGATCACCGAGGCGCGGGCCGGCCTGGGCGACATCCGGGCGCGCTTCCTCGCCGGCCAGCTGCCCGCCGAGTCCCAGCTGGTCGTCAAGTACGGCCTGCCCGGCGACGACGGCCCGGAGTACGTCTGGGCGGCGGTGGCCTCGTGGGAGACCCCGGAACGGATCGTCGGCACCAGCGCCAGCGACGCCACCAGCGACCCGAGCGTCCGGATCGGCTCACCCGTGGTGGTGGAGGCGACGGACGTCGTCGACTGGGCCCTCCTCGACGGCACCGGTGTCATCGAGGGCGGCTGGACCCAGGCGGTCCTCGACGCCGGCCAACCCCCCACCGGCGACTGACCGCACCTTCCGCTGTTGATCAAGGGGTTTGCGTCCCCGGCGGGCCGGATCCCGACGCAAACCCCTTGATCAACGCCGACGCGGGGTCAGCGGACGGACGGCTGGACGAAGGGGGGGCGGGTCAGGCGGAGCGGGGCGCGGCGGCCGCGGATGTCGACCTCGAGGGTGTCGCCGTCGGGGAGCTTCGGCTCGGTGTCGACGAGGGCGAGGGCGATGCCCTGCTTCAGGGTCGGGCTGAAGGTGCCGCTGGTGATGGTGCCGACCCGGGTGTCGCCGGCGTACACGGCCATGCCGGGGCGCGGGATCGCGCGGTCGACCGCCTGGAGGCCGCGCAGCGTACGCGCCGGGCCGGCGGCCTTCTCGGCGAGCAGCACGTCCCGGCCCCAGAAGACCGGCTTGTCCCAGCCCACCGCCCAGCCGGAGCGGCCCTGCACCGGGGTGATCTCGGGGGACAGGTCCTGCCCGTGCAGCGGGTACCCCATCTCGGTGCGCAGGGTGTCCCGCGCCGCCAGCCCGCACGCCCGCAGCTCGTCCGCGGCACCGGCGGCGAACAGCGCGTCCCAGACGGCGACCGCGTGCTCGGCCGGAACGACCAGCTCGTAGCCGAGTTCGCCGGTGTAGCCGGTGCGGCACACGGTCAGCCCGACGCCGTCCAGCGTCGCCACGGAGAAGCTCATGTATCCGTGGTCGGTGGGCAGGCCCAGCCGGCCGAGCAGGTCCGCCGAGCGCGGCCCCTGCACCGCGAGCACCGCGTACGCCTCGTGCTCGTCGGTCACCTCCACCCCGGCCGGCGCGGCGGCGCGCAACCGGCGGACCACCTCGGCGGTGTTCGCCGCGTTCGGGATGAGGAAGACGTGGTCGTCGGCGTGCAGGTAGGCGATGATGTCGTCGATGACGCCGCCGGTGGCGTCGTCGCAACAGAGCGTGTACTGCGCCTTCCCCGGGCCGATCCGGCCGAGGTCGTTGGTCAGGCAGGCGTTGACGAAGTCCGCCGCGCCCGGCCCGGTGATCCGGGCCTTCCCCAGGTGCGAGACGTCGAAGACGCCCACCCCGGTACGCACCGCCGTGTGCTCCTTGAGCACGCCGCCACCGGCGTACTCCAGCGGCATCTCCCAGCCCCCGAAGGGGGCGAACTTGGCGCCGGCGGCGGTGTGCCGCTCGTGCAACGGGGAACGGCGCAGCCTGGTCGCGGCGGCGTCGGGGGTCACCTCGGTCATGGGTGGCAACTTACCGCCAGCTGAGGGGCTGGTTAGCATCGGCGGGACCCGTCGGGACCGATCGGCGGGACAGCCACACGTCCGGCGGGTAGGTTGCCGCCGGAGACCTTCATCGCCGGTACGCGACGACGCGGCCGGCCCGGCCCGCCCGGAGTAGCCTCAGTGACATCGCCCCGTACCACCCTCAGCCTGGTCGACACCGACCCCGCCGAACTCGCCGTCGACGCCATCGTGATCGGCGTGCACAGCCAGACCGGAGAGCAGGGGTCCGGCGCACCCGCCGGCGCCCTGCTGCTGGCCAGCGGCGCGGAGAGCATCGCCGCCGCGTTCGACGGCAAGCTGACCGAGACCCTGGCCCTGCTCGGCGCGACCGGCGGCGCCGGGGAGGTGATCAAGCTGGCCACGCTGGGCACGGTGACCGCCCCGATCGTCGCCGCCGTCGGGCTCGGCCCGGAGCCGACCGGCGCCGCCCCGGCTCCGGAGACCCTGCGCCGGGCCGCCGGCGCCGCCGTACGCGCCCTCGCCGGCGCGCCGCGCGTCGCGCTGGCCCTGCCGCTGCCCGACGACGCGGACGCCCCGGCCGCGCTGCGCGCGGTCGCGGAGGGCGCGCTGCTCGGCGGCTACCGGTTCGCCGGCTACAAGACCAAGCCGCAGCCGGCCCGGCGCGAGCCGGTGGCCGAGGTGCTGGTCGCGGTGCCGGACGCCGCCGACGCGACCGCCCAGGCGGAGATCGCCCGGGCCCAGGCGGTGACCGACGCGGTGCGGACCAGCCGGGACTGGGTCAACACCGCCCCGAACGAGCTGCGCCCGCCGGCGTTCGCCGAGGCCGTGGCCGCCGCCGCCCGGGAGGCCGGGCTCGGCGTCGAGGTGCTCGACGAGGCGGCCCTCAAGGCCGGCGGGTACGGCGGCATCCTCGCCGTCGGCCAGGGCTCGGAGGCCCCGCCGCGGCTGGTCAAGCTGACCTACACGCCCGAGGCCGGCGGCAACGGCAAGCGGGTGGCGCTGGTCGGCAAGGGCATCACCTTCGACACCGGCGGCATCTCGATCAAGCCGGCGCAGGGCATGTGGGAGATGAAGTCCGACATGGCCGGCGCGGCGGCGGTCGGCGCGGCCATGCTGGCGATCGCGGCGCTCAAGCCGTCCGTGGCGGTCACCGGCTACCTGCCGATGGCGGAGAACATGCCGTCGGGCACCAGCTACCGGCCGGGCGACGTGATCACCATGTACAGCGGCAAGAAGGTGGAGGTCCTCAACACCGACGCCGAGGGCCGGATGATCCTCGCCGACGGCATCGCCCGGGCCTGCGAGGACGGCGCCGACTACCTGTTCGAGACCTCCACCCTGACCGGCGGCCAGGTGATCGCGCTGGGCAAGAAGATCGCCGGCGTGATGGGCACCCCGGAGCTGTGCGAGCGGGTGAAGGCCGCCGGCGAGGCGACCGGCGAGCCGGCCTGGCCGATGCCGCTGCCGGACGACGTCCGCAAGGGCATGGACTCCGACGTCGCGGACATCTCGCAGGTCAACGCGGGCATGGACCGGGCCGGCCACATGCTGCAGGGCGGCGTCTTCCTGCGGGAGTTCGTCACCGAGGACGTGGCCTGGGCGCACATCGACATCGCCGGCCCCGGCTACCACTCGGGCGAGCCGACCGGCTACTGGACCAAGGGCGGCACCGGCGTCCCCGTCCGCACCCTGCTCCACCTGGTCGACGACGTCGCCGCCAACGGCTGACGCGGGTAAGGAAGGGCCCCCTGTTGCCGCCTCGCGCACGACAGGGGGCCCTTCCTTGCGCCCGGGGCGCGCGTCAGAAGAGTTCGGGGCGGCGCTTGCGGCGTTCGTTGTAGTCGCGCATGCGCTGCGGATAGCCCATCAGCCGGACGTCGTAGATCGGGACGGCCAGCGCGTGGGCCCACCGGCGGGCCTCCTCCGGGCTGCCGATCCGCCGCCGGGTCCACTCGCCGTCGTCGGCGATCAGCATGACCGTGGTCTCGGTGACCGTGGTGCGCGGCTCCAGGTACGCCTCGACCCCCCGCCGGGTGCGGACGAAGTTCTCAAGGTGGTCCAGATCGGCGCGGTCCGCACCCCGGTCGCGGCCCACCGCGGCCGTGCGCTTGCGTCGTCGGAACAGCCCCACCGCGTCCCACTCCTCCCCGTGCGTCATCGAAGACGGTGCCAAGCGTACGTGGCGCGGACGTGTCGTTGGGCACCTCAGTACGCGCTCCGTCCCCGGTGGTGACAAGATGACCGAGGTGGGGTGTGCCTGTTACTCCCCCGTAACCCCCGATGCAGCGACGCGACCTGGGAGTTGGACGTGAGCGAGCCGAACGACGCAACCTTCGACATCGTGATCCTCGGAGGTGGTAGCGGCGGCTACGCGACCGCGCTGCGCGCCGCCCAGCTGGGCCTGTCGATCGCCCTGATCGAGAAGAGCAAGCTCGGGGGCACCTGCCTGCACAACGGCTGCATCCCCACCAAGGCCCTGCTGCACGCCGCCGAGATCGCCGACCAGACCCGCGAGTCGGAGCAGTTCGGCGTCAAGGCCGAGCTGGTCGGCATCGACATGGCCGCGGTCAACTCGTACAAGGACGGCGTGATCTCCCGGCTCTACAAGGGCCTCCAGGGGATGCTCAAGAGCAACAAGGCCATCACCATCGTCGAGGGCCACGGCAAGCTGGTCGCGCCGAACACCGTCGAGGTCGACGGCAAGCGCTACACCGGCCGCAACGTCGTGCTGGCCTCCGGCTCGTACGCGAAGAGCCTGCCCGGCCTGGAGGTCGACGGCGAGCGGGTGATCACCAGCGACCACGCCCTGGTCCTGGACCGGGTCCCGGCCTCGGCGATCGTGCTCGGCGGCGGCGTGATCGGCGTCGAGTTCGCCAGCGTGTGGAAGTCCTTCGGGGTCGACGTGACAATCATCGAGGCGCTGCCGCGCCTGGTCGCCGCCGAGGACGAGGAGTCGTCGAAGGCGCTGGAGCGGGCCTTCCGCAAGCGGAAGATCAACTTCAAGGTCGGCAAGCCGTTCGAGAAGGTCGAGAAGACCGAGAACGGCGTCAAGGTCACCATCGCCGGCGGCGAGACCGTCGAGGCCGAGCTGCTGCTGGTCGCCGTCGGTCGCGGCCCGAACACCGCCAACCTCGGCTACGAGCAGCAGGGCGTCAAGATGGACCGCGGCTACGTGCTGACCGACGAGCGGCTGCGCACCAGCGTGCCCAACGTCTACGCGGTCGGCGACATCGTGCCCGGCCTCCAGCTCGCGCACCGCGGCTTCCAGCAGGGCATCTTCGTCGCCGAGGAGATCGCCGGGCAGACCCCGGCCGTGATCGACGAGGCCGGCATCCCGCGGGTCACCTACTGCGACCCGGAGCTGGCGTCGGTCGGCCTGACCGAGGCGAAGGCCAAGGAGCAGTACGGTGCCGACAAGATCAAGACCTACAACTACAACCTGGGCGGCAACGGCAAGAGCCAGATCCTCAAGACCGCCGGCTTCGTGAAGCTGGTCCGCGTCGAGGACGGCCCGGTGGTCGGGGTGCACATGGTCGGTGCCCGGGTCGGTGAGCTGATCGGCGAGGCGCAGCTCATCTACAACTGGGAGGCGTACCCGGCCGAGGTGGCGCAGCTCGTGCACGCCCACCCGACGCAGAACGAGGCCCTGGGCGAGGCGCACCTGGCCCTCGCCGGCAAGCCGCTGCACGCGCACGCCTGACCACGACAACCGCGGCGTCCGGCGACGGGCGATGATCCCACCAGGGAAATGAAGGAGTCTGGAGAACATGCCGGTATCGGTCACCATGCCCCGGCTCGGCGAGAGCGTCACCGAGGGCACCGTCACGCGCTGGCTCAAGCAGGAGGGCGAGACCGTCGAGGTCGACGAGCCGCTGCTTGAGGTGTCCACCGACAAGGTGGACACCGAGATCCCGTCGCCCGCGGCGGGCGTGCTGAGCCGGATCGTGGTCGGCGAGGACGAGACCGCCGAGGTCGGCAGCGAGCTCGCGGTCATCGCCGGTGCGGGCGAGGAGGCCGGCGCGGCCGCCCCGCAGCCGGCGGCCCCGGCGGAGCAGGCCGCGGAGGCCGCCGCCGAGCCGCAGGCCGAGGCGGAGCAGCCGGCCGTGCAGGAGCCGGCGGCCCCGGCCCCGGCGCCGTCCGGCGCGGGCACCCCGGTCAAGATGCCGGCCCTGGGCGAGAGCGTCACCGAGGGTACGGTGACCCGCTGGCTCAAGCAGGTCGGCGACAGCGTCGAGGTGGACGAGCCGCTGCTGGAGGTCTCCACCGACAAGGTCGACACGGAGATTCCGTCGCCGGTCGCCGGCACGCTGCTGGAGATCAAGGTCGCCGAGGACGAGACGGCGGCGGTCGGCGCCGACCTGGCGGTCATCGGTGCGGCCGGTGCCGCCCCGGCACAGCCGGCCCCCGCCCCCGCCCCCGCCCCGAAGGTTGAGGCGAAGCCCGCGGCCGCGCCGACGCCCAAGGTCGAGGAGCCGACCCCGGGCATGTCGTACAACGAGCCGGCGGCCGAGGCGGAGACCGCCGCCCAGCCGGCGAAGGTCGAGCAGGCCGCGCAGCCGGCCGCGCCGACCCCCGCGCCGCAGCGTCCCACCGCCCCGGTCGAGGGTGGCGGCGAGGAGGCCGCCGGTTACGTCACTCCGCTGGTCCGCAAGCTGGCCGCCGAGCACGGGGTCAACCTGGCCTCGGTCACCGGCACCGGCGTGGGCGGGCGGATCCGCAAGCAGGACGTGCTGGACGCCGCGGAGAAGGCGAAGGCCGCCAAGGCGGCGCGGGCCGCGCAGCCGGCTCCCGCCGCGGCGGCGGCCCCGGCCAAGCCGCCGGCGGCGCGGCCGCAGCCGAGCGCGAAGCGGGGCACCACGGAGAAGCTGCCGCGGATCCGGGCGGTCATCGCCAAGCGGATGCAGGAGTCGCTGCACGAGATGGCGCAGCTCACCACGGTGATCGAGGTGGACGTCACCAAGATCGCCAAGCTGCGGGCGCAGGCGAAGGACTCCTTCCTGGCCAAGCACGGCGTGAAGCTGTCCTTCCTGCCGTTCTTCGCCCTGGCGGCGGTCGAGGCGCTCCAGACGTACCCGATCGTCAACGCCAGCATGGACCTGGACGGCGGGACGATCACCTACCCGGACGCGGAGCACCTCGGCATCGCCGTGGACACCGAGCGGGGCCTGATGGTGCCGGTCATCCACAACGCCGGCGACCTCAACCTGGGCGGGATCGCCAAGCGGATCGCCGACCTGGCGGAGCGCACCCGGACCAACAAGATCAGCCCGGACGAGATCGCCGGGGCGACCTTCACGCTGACCAACACCGGCAGCCGGGGCGCCCTCTTCGACACCCCGATCGTGCCGTCGCCTCAGTCGGCGATGCTCGGCACGGGTGCCGTGGTGAAGCGCCCGGTCGTGGTCAACGACCCGGAGCTGGGCGAGGTCGTCGCGGTCCGCTCGATGGTCTACCTGGCCCTGTCGTACGACCACCGGCTGATCGACGGCGCGGACGCGGCCCGCTTCCTCGTCGCGGTCAAGGAGCGGCTGGAGTCCGGCAACTTCGAGGCCGAGCTGGGGCTCTGACCCCCTGACGGCGAACCCGACCATCACGATCCAAGGTTCAAGTGTCCAGGACCAGGGGGCAGCTCCCCCC
>NZ_JBEYER010000060.1:0-46290 GCF_040634005.1 Micromonospora sp. NPDC007271 | reverse complement strand
CGGGGCCGAGCTGAAACTGCACTTCGAGGGCGGCGGGTTCGTCATCGACGGCCGGCCGACTGAATACCTGGATGTCGGTCAGAAGTTGAGCGTGCAGAGCAGGCGGTTGGGGGTGCCGTTGCCTGGCGAGGACACCACACCGGTGGTGGCGTTGCTGTTGATGGCCGCGGCCACCGTTGCCGGCGACGCCGACGGGTTGTTGGCCAGATAGAGCGCGGCTGCGCCTGCCACATGCGGCGTCGCCATCGACGTGCCGCTGATCGTGTTGTTACTGGTGTCGTTGGAGTACCAGGCCGACGTGATGTTCACGCCCGGAGCGAACAGATCGACGCAGGTGCCGTAGTTCCCCCACGACGCCTTCTTGTCGGTGTTATCGGTCGCCGAGACCGTGATCGCCTCGGGCACCCGCGCCGGTGACGACTTGCACGCGTCCTGGGCGAGGCCAATGATGTTGCCGTTGCCCGCTGCGATCGCGTAGGTCACGCCCGCCGCAATCGACCTCTTCACCGCATTGTCCAGCGTGGTGTCCGCACCACCGCCGAGTGACATGTTCGCCACCATCGGCTGGCTCGGGTTGCTGTTCTTCTGGGCGGTTACCCAGTCGACACCGGCCACGACGCCGGCGGTGGTGCCGCTGCCACTGCAGCTGAGCACCTTGACGGCGACGAGCTGCACGTTTTTGGCCACACCATAGGATGCGCCACCGATGGTGCCAGCCACATGCGTGCCGTGCCCGTTGCAGTCGGTGTTGTTACCGTCTCCGGTCGTGTTCGTACCCCAGGTCGCCCGGCCACCGAAGTCGCTGTGCGTGACCCGGATGCCGGTGTCGATGATGTACGCCTTGACGTTGCCCGCGGTTGTGTTGTAGGTGTAGGAGCTGCTCAGCGGCTGGTTCCGCTGGTCGATGCGGTCCAGACCCCACGACGGCGGGTTGGTCTGGGTGGCGGTGACGTTGAAGATGCCGTCCTGCTGCACGTATGCCACTCGCGGGTCCGCGGCGAGCCTGCGGGCCTGCTGCTCCGACATGCGGCTGGCAAAGCCCTTCAGCGCGCTGCGGTACTGGTGGGTCATCGACGCGCCGTGCTCCTGGGCCACGGCGGCCACCTGGTCGCCGGCCCCGTCCTTCAGCACGACGATGTAGCTGCCTGCTACCGATGCCCCATTGGCGGCCCTGACCGTGCCCTCTGCTGGAGCGGCGTTCGCCGCCGCGCCAACGCCGACCGCGGCGACCGAAACCGCTGCGGCGAACCCGACTGCCAGGAACCTCCTGGCACGTACGGAAGTAGCCATGCCCCCTCCTCCTCCCCGCGCCCTTGCGGGGCATCGGTTGTCGATCGCCCGTTCGGCGGATCGTTGGGGAGCAAGTTAGCCGATCAATGGGTCGAGCGAAAGACCAACTTCACTGGACGTTCAGCTACCGTCATACGTGGATTCGCGATGTCCCGGGTACCAGCACCCGCAGCGGCCCCGACGTGGCACCGGCGGCGGGGCACGGTCGGGCCCGGGGGGCACTCTCACCGGGCCCTCGGCGCGGGTTGCTCCGTCCGCCCGTGGTCTGGTTGTCTAGCCGGTCCAGGGGAAAGTCCGAAGTAGAGAAGGAGCCGGCGCATGGTCGCGGCACGGGAGACGACGCTGCAGGAGTTGCTGGAGGGCTCGAAGCAGTACCAGGTGCCGCTCTACCAGCGCACCTACTCGTGGACCAAGTCGCAGCTCGCCCGGCTCTGGGACGACATCCTGAAGCTGGCCGAGGACCGGGTGCACGACGCTGACGCAACCCACTTCATCGGCTCCCTCGTGCTCGCGCCCAGCCCGACCATCAGCCCGGCGGGCGTGGCCGAATACCTGGTGGTGGACGGGCAGCAGCGGCTCACCACCCTGACCATCCTGCTCTGCGCGATCCGCGACCACCGTGCCCAGCACGAGGACCCGATGCATCGCGAGCGGCTCAACCAGCAGTACCTGGTCAACCCGTGGAAGCCGGAATCGCAGCGGCTGAAGCTCGTCCCCACCCAGGCCGACCGGGCCCCCTACCTGGCCTGCCTCGACTCGACCCCGGAGGCCGGGGGCGCCGACCCGGTGGGCGCCGCGTACCGCTTCTTCGTCGCTCAGTTGGCCGCCGCCGACGACCCGGACGACCCGCTCGACATCGAGCGCATCGAGAACGCCGTCATCTCCGGCCTCGCGCTGGTCTCCGTCACCGCCCAGGCCGGCGACAACGTCCATCGCATCTTCGAGTCGCTCAACAACACCGGCCTCAAGCTCACCCAGGCCGACCTGCTGCGCAACTACCTGTTCATGCGGCTGCCCACCCGGGGCGAGACCGTCTACCAGTCACTGTGGCTGCCGCTGCAGAAGCGGCTCACCTCGGAACAGCTGGAGCTGCTGTTCTGGCTCGACCTGGTCCACCGCGACCAGCGGGTCAAGCAGACCGACGTCTACTCGGCCCAGCAGGCCCGGCTGAACCGGCTGCGCTCCGAGGAGGAGATCGAAGCGGAGGTGCAGCGGTTCAGCCGCCTCGGCGCCCTGCTCCGGGTCATCCTGCACCCCGCCGAGGAGCAGGACCCGGGCGTACGGCGGCGGCTGGCGCGGCTCAGCGCCTGGGGCACGACCACCGTCTACCCGCTCCTGCTGCACCTGCTCGACCGCCGCCAGCAGGGCACCGCGACCTCGGAGCAGATCGCCTCGGCGATGCTGTACGTGGAGAGCTTCTTCGTCCGGCGGCTGTTGATCGGCCGGGCCACCGCCAACATCAACCGGATCCTGCTCGCCATCGTCACCGAGATGGACACGAGCCTGCCGGTGGACGAGGCAGTGCGGGCGTACCTGTCGACCGGGCGCAAGTACTACGCCAGCGACGCCACGGTGCGGGCCGCGGTGCGGTCGATCCCGTACTACCTCAACGGCCGGGCGCACCAACGCAAGCTGATCCTCCAGTGGCTGGAGGAGGCGTACGGCAGCAAGGAGCCCGTGGCGCTGGACAAGGCGACCATCGAGCACGTGCTGCCGCAAACCCCGACCGCAGAGTGGCGGCAGATGCTCGCCGCCGACCTCGGGCCGGACGAGAACTTCGACGAGGCGTACGAGGCCCTGGTGCACACGCTGGGCAACCTGACCCTCACCGGCTACAACTCGGAGCTGAGCAACAAGTCCTTCGCCGAGAAGCGCGTCGAGCTCGCCAGGAGCGGGATCAGGCTGAGCCAGAAGATCGTCACGCAGGATCGGTGGGGGCGCCCCGAGATCCACGCCCGCGCCGACGCTCTCGCCGACCGCATCACCTCCATCTGGCCGGGACCGACGGAACAAGCGGCTGAGCAGCAGTCGGAGGTGCCGTGGGAGGTCATGACCAAGGCCCTCGCCGAGCTGCCGGCCGGCTCCTGGACCACGTACGGTGATCTGGCCGCGCTGATCGGCAGCCACCCGGTGCCGGTCGGTGCCCGGCTCGCGACCCACCCGGCTCCGAACGCCCATCGCGTGTTGCAGGTCGAGGGCACCGTCTCGCCCAACTTCCGGTGGTCGGACGCGAAACGCAAGGACGACCCGCGGGACGTCCTGCGCGCCGAGGGCGTGGAGTTCGACCAGTACGGCCGGGCCGACCAGACCCAGCGCATCGGCACCGAGGAACTGGCTCAGCTCGCCGGTCTCACGCCGGAGGACCTGCCCGAGCGGCTGCCTCGGCCGCGCTCCGACGACGACCGCACCTACAGCGAGCGGTTCATCGGACAGGTGACCGCCCTGCAGGGCCCGGCCGTCGCCACCGCCACACTCGTCGTACTGGAAGCCTGGACCTCGATGGGCGGCACCCTGCTCTACGGCACCGGCGGGGAGACCTCCTGCTTCCTCATGGCGCGCGGCAAGGAGCACGAACTGGGCAACATCTGGCCGGCGGCGATCTACCCGAGCGGCAAGTTCGAGGTGGTGTTCCAGCACCTGAGCGTGCGCCCGCCGTTCGACGACGTCACCCTGCGGGAGGAGCTGCGCCAGCGGTTGAACCAGCTGCCGGGCGTCGACATCGCCGCCGCCAAGATCGCCCTACGTCCGGGTTTCCCCCTGACGGTCCTCGCCGACGCCGACGCCCGGGAGGCGCTGCTCGACCATCTTCACTGGTTCTACGACCGCGCGCAGGCGCCCACCCCGGACAGTCTCGTCGCGGTCTAGGCACTCGTCTCTGCCCCTGACACCCGTGTCCTGCGGCGCCTGCCCGACGCCGCAGGACAGCCACCGCCAGGACCGTTAGTCTCGCCTCCGCCGCCATCACCTCCAGGAGGTCCGCCGTGCCGCAGCTCGCCTTCGCCAACAGCTTCTGGCAGAGCTACGACGTCCTCGAGAAGCCGGTCAAGGCCGGGGTCCGCAAGGCGATGGAGAAGTTCCAGCAGCTCAGCATCGCCGAGCTGCACGCCGACAAGGGCCTGCACCTGGAGTCGGTGAACAACGCGCGGGACCCGCGGATGCGTACCATCCGGATCACCGACTTCTGGCGCGGGGTGGTGCTGGCGCCCGACGACGGCAGCGACACCTTCCTGCTGCTCAACGTCGTGCCGCACGACAGCGCGTACGGCTGGGCCGCGAAGCAGCTCTACACGGTGAACACGGCGACCCGGGCGCTGGAGGTACGCAACGTCGTCGCCATCGAGCAGCTCACGCCGGCGCTGGAGAAGGCGGCAGCGCAGTCGCCGACGCTGCTCTTCGCCCGGTATTCCGACACCGTGCTGCGCGACCTCGGCATCGACGACCAGGTGCTGCGGGCCGTCCGGACAATCATCGACAAGCAGCAGCTCGAAGCGTTCGGCACGCTGCTGCCCGAGGACCAGTTCGAGGTCCTGCAGTACCTCGCCGAGGGCTTCTCACCCGACGAGGTCTACCGGGACGTCGTGGCCGAGCGCCGACCGTCGAATGCGACGCCGGAGCCGACTGAGAACCTGGCGGCGGCGATCGCGAACACCAAGAGCCGGATCACCCTGGTGACCCGACCCGATGAACTTGCCGAGATCCTGGACAAGCCGTTCGCGGCCTGGCGGGTCTTTCTCCACCCGTCCCAGCGGCGCGTCGCGTACCGGGTGTCCTACAACGGGCCGGCACAGGTGACCGGCGGGCCCGGCACGGGCAAGACGGTGGTCGCGCTGCACCGGGTCAAGCACCTGCTGTCCCGCTCCGCCGACAGCCGCGTGCTGCTCACCACGTACACCAATGCCCTTGCCGCGACCCTGCGGGAGAACCTTGGGCTGCTCCTCGGCGACGACGAGCAGCTGGCGCGGGTGGAAGTGACCACGGTGAACGCCTTCGCGCACCGCATCGTGCGGGCCCTCGCCGGTCGGGTACCCACCCCGATCGGGGACGCGGACGAGCGGCACGTCTGGCGGCGGGTGTGCCGGCGGCTGAACCTGCCGTGGACCGAGCAGTTCCTCGCCCAGGAGTTCCGCCACGTCATCCTGGCCCACAACGTGCAGGCCAGGGAGGAGTACCGCGCGGCCAGCCGGCGCGGTAGAGGGTCAGCGCTGGGCCCGCGGCAGCGCGACCGGGTGTGGGACGCCGTGGACATGTTCCAGAAGGAGCTTTCTGCGGCCGGTAACGCCACCCACCTGCAGATCTGCGCCCGGGCGGCGCAGCTGCTCGGTGGCGCCGACCTCACCGTCCACGGATACCACCACGTCGTGGTCGACGAGGCGCAGGACCTGCACCCCGCCCAGTGGCGGGTGCTGCGGGCCGCCGTGGCGCCCGGCCCGGACGACCTCTTCATCACCGGCGACCCGCACCAGCGGATCTACGACTCCCGGGTCTCGCTCAACGCGCTCGGCATCTCCGTCGCCGGGCGCAGCAGCCGCCTGCGCATCAACTACCGCAGCACCGAGGAGATCCTCTCCTGGTCCACCGGAGTGCTCGTCGGGTCGCGAGTCGAGGACCTCGGAGGTGACGGCGACGACAGCCTCGCCGGCTATCGGTCGCTGCTCCACGGCAAGCGACCCCATGCCGTGGGGTATCCGACGAGCCAGGCCGAGGTCGCGGCGCTGGTGGAGCGGGTGGGGGAGTGGCTGAAGCAGGGCGTTCAGGCGAGCGAGATCGCTGTGTGCGCCCGGTTCAACATCACCCTGGGCGCTGTGCAGGAGGAACTAGCCGCCGCCGGGATTCCGGCTGTCCGAGTACGAGACCAGCCCGGGGCGGACGTCGACGGGGTGCGGTTGGCCACCATGCACGCGATGAAGGGGCTGGAGTTCCGGTGCGTGGCCGTGGTCGGTGCGAATGCGCGCGCGGTGCCGTTCGCCAAGGAAGTCACGCCGGCCGAGGTGGATCCGATGCAGCATGAGAGCGACCTGCTCCGGGAGCGCTGCTTGTTGTTCGTTGCGAGCACCCGGGCCCGGGAGGCGCTGCATGTGTCATGGAGCGGGCAGCCGAGCCCATTCCTGGCATTTACCGCCGCCGTCCGCTGATCGCTGCTCCTGTCGCTGAGTACCGATGACGGCAGCCTGAACCTCCGACCCGAGGCGTTCGTCACCCCCTCCCGCTGACTGATGTCAGCAGGTAACGTGCAGGCGTGTCTGCGGCTCTCACTGGTGCGCACCTTGATTTCACTAGTGGATTCGAAGGCGACGTCTTGGGACCCGTGCCCATTGAAAAGGCGGCGCGCCGGATCCTCGCCTACTGCACGGATCCGCGGAGCGGCTGGGGCGTCTACGACCTCGCGGCTATTCACGCCCGCAAGGCAGGGATGCTTGACGAGGTCACCGCCTGGTCGCTCTTGCTGGCCAATGCGCTGAACGCACAGGTGACGCTGGGCGATGCGGCCGCCTTCGAGCGCAGCCGCCGGGGTGAGTTCGCGTCCCTGCTCGGCCGCATTCCGCCCGAGGTCGACCTTGACGAAATGATAGAGCGTGATCTTGATCGGGTGATCGCCGCTTGCTCCTTCGGATTCACTGGTGTATGGGGTCCGAAGGCTACCAAGCTCGCGGCCCTTTTCCGACCGCGAAGTGTTCCCGTCCTCGATGGGCACATTGCCGTCGCGTTCGGGTTCGGCCGCGAGGCATTCTCGGATCGGGCTGTGCAGCGATCGCTCACGCGACAGGAGCGCATCGCGGAGGTCGTCCGGGCGCTGGCGCGCGGCATTGCTGCACATCGTCCCGAGATAGCCGAGCTACGGGCGCTGGTGGAGCCGACTGTGCCGGAGGTTCAGCTGATTTCTGATCTTCGACTCGTAGACATGGCACTGTGGACGTCGCAGGACGACCGGCAGCAGCGGCGGGCGAAGCAAGGAAAGCGCTGGGAAGAGCGGCCAGTCGGGCCACGGCTACCTATCGAAGACTTCGAAGCCCAGCCGCTGCCCCGGTTGGCTCTAGAGACTGAGTGACGACTCCGCCCGGTGCCGGCTTGGCGTGACCGTCCGAAGGGCGGGTCGCCGCGGGCCCCCCGGACTCGATCTTGCGGCCACCTCGGCTTGATGATCAGAAAGTCTGGCAGTATCTTCTGGTCGTGCGCATCATCGTCGAGTGCAAGCGGCTGGCATCCAATGTGTACGAAGCTGCTTTCGCCCCCAGGGGCCTTGATGTATTCCCTCGAGCGCTGCGTTCCGAGGGAGAGACTAGCGTCCTGCTTTTAACCGAGCCCCCCGTTGAAATAGGTGGACAGCTGGCCTTCGCCCCTGCCGCCGTGGTCGTGCTCAATCGTGGCAGCTCATCCAGGGTTGTTCTGGTCAGTTCCTCGTCGAGTAGGGGCCAGAAGGAGGAAACGGCCGGGATGCAAGCGGGTGATCAGAAGTTTCTGGCCGAACTCCCGCCAGACCTTCGACACCTCGGAGAGCCACTGCTCGCGGGAGTCCGCGAGCGCTGGCCCGGCAATCTCAATGCCACGGCGAGTGGCCGGTTCGTCGAGACTCCAGACAACTTCTGGACGGTGAAGATCCAGCCCCGTGACAAGTCGCTGCGACTGACGGTTCGGGGCGAGCCAGCACGGCTGGGCGCGTTCGCCGAGCTTGGCCTCAAACGCGACAGGCCTGGATACTCCACCTTCAAGATCAGTCGTCCCGAGCAGGTAAGTCTTGCGCTGCAAGTCCTGCGCAGGTCCAGAGGATGAGGGCGCACCACCAGCTCTTCTGCCCTTGCAGGTCTCGAGGCTGGCCGCCGGCAAGTCCTGCCTCCTGAGTGAGACCTCCTTGGCGGTCAGGCCTCCTCTCCGACTATTCGATCGATGTGTTCGGATGCAATTTTCCAACAGCGCCACGCCGCGTCCCGGATCTGCGCCATCCAGGCCAGCTCGTCGATGCCCGTACCCTCAGGCAAGACCCACCGCCATACCGGGAAGGAATCGTCCTCCCGTTGCCACGGGTGCCCGCCGAGATCGGAACGCATCCGCGGGGCGAGTCGGCTTAGCTTGGCGCTCACCGCTTGGTTTCGGCGACCGCGTTCACCGGCCCGGACGCCGACGAACAGGGTGGCTTCGCCGTGGTCATCAATCACGTGCCTGCCCCACTCGATGACGATCGCCGCAGTTGCCTTACCGCGGTCCATCCACCGACGTCGGGCGATGACGATTCGAGGCTTGCGGAGGTCATCTGTGTCCGCGCTGACTTCGATGTCGTCACCGTCGGGTAGGGATGACGCGTCGTTGGCGAGGATGTCAACCAGGTCCAGCAGGAGGTCGTGCAACGCCTGGTTCGCCTCCTCGCGTAGCTGTGCCCACGTATCGATGGCCTGCTGGTGATCTAGGTAGAAGCGGACCCGCGGGTCACCGATCGGGGCTAGCTGGACCTCGGAAAGCGGCTTCTCGATCGTCACTGATGTCTCTTTCCATAGAGCCGATGCAGTGTCTGTCGGTACTGGCTTACGGCCGTTTTGACCGCACCGTCGGACTCGTCGATCGCGGAGTCAAGGGCTTCGAGGACCTGCCGCCATGACGCGCGACGCCAGGCGGCGATCGCCTCGGGTGTGTTGGCAGTCCGTGGTGACCGGCCGGTCGGCGTGATGAACAGGAACCTGGGATCCGGTCCGGCCTGCCAATCCTCGAACAGGCGCTGGCACTGCTGATCCGCTTCGGGAGCGTCGATCTTCACTTCCAGCACCAACGTCCAGGAGTCGCTCTCGACGGCGACGTCGGCGCGTGACCGGCTGCAGATGACTTCGGTTGCCACAGACACGGAGTCGGTGATCTCGACCTCAACGCCGGCGAGACGAAGAAGCCGACGTAGGAACCGCTCACCCAGCCCATGGTCGGCTTCGGGATCGCAGAGCCACGCCAAGGCGGCACTGTGCGAGAGCTCTCGCCGATGGACTCCGCAAATCGTCAACAGATCGAGGGGCTCTCGGCGCCACCAGCCGGGCTGCTCGAGCGCCTCCTGGCCGGCGCGCATGGTGTCGAACAGGCGATCCCAGTCGCCGTTGGCGACGGACGCTCGCGTGTCCGTCCGGATGTGCCGCCAGGCCTCGCTGACTGCGGCGAACGTGGCAGGCCACGACGGGGGGGAGTCGCCAACGAAGGCCATCCCAGGAGTGCCTTCAGTCATGGATCGTCCCGTCGCGACGTTGGGCCGCCGCCGCGGGCGCGATGATCGCCGCCACTGGGGGTTGGCATTCTGCGGGCGGCCCAAGAACCTGGCAGCGGGCGTGGCCATGGCGGCATCGTCCGTACCGCTGGCCCACCTGTCGCTCGCACAGCCGTCGCCCTGCGAGGGTTGGTGACGACCAATGGCGCGTCGACGAAAAGCAGCACCAGCCCACCGACGGCGTGCTGGTCTATCCACTCGACGGTCTGGTCGATGCCTCGGGTCCATCCGGCGTCGAGGACATGACCGCTGTCGTCGAGTGCAATGACCCCCGACTCGTTGGCCACCCTCCCCGCCTGATCCGCCCAAGCGAGATCGACTCCGAGGTAGCGCTTCGACCACATGACTTACATCTATCGCAGCCGTAGATGGCTGAGATCATCCGATCGGGTCAACCCTTCGCATTCCTCGTCACCCCATTCAACGTGCGGTTATCGCCGTCACCGCTGCGTGCTTCTGCACGTCCTGCGCGCCGAAGCCGTCACACCCGACCACCTTGCGCCCGGCCTGTGAGGCCGGGACGACGCGTGACAGGACCACGACCCGCGACTCCTGCCAGACTGCGCTGCCGCGGTGGGGCGAGCGAGCGCTTCTGTCAGCAAGCCCCGCCGTCTGACAGAGTCTGACCCGACCTCACAGGACCTGACCCGACGGGTGGGCCAACTGCCGGTCTCCATAGAACCCGGGGCGGTTCAGCTCGCCGACGCTGTCAGCCCCTGACAGAGGGCCGACAGCGGTGCAGCAACGGCGCAACATTCCGCGGCTGGCGGCGCGCCCTGCGGGCCATCCGGCGACGGCGCCAGCGGTCGCGAGGATCTGCCTTGGGCGCTCATCGCGGCCGATCCGGCCCTGTGGTTGTCAGGCCGCGAGTGGAGGCTCGGCTGGGTACGGCATTGGGGGCTCGGTTGGGGGCGTCGGCGATTCGAGGCCCCGAACGAGTCTTTCCGATCTGCCCTGTCAGGTGGTTGAGCTGCGGAAACTCGACCCGATAGGAACCCGCCGGCAAGATCAACCTGTCCCGACTCCCTCATGTTTCTTTGGGACCCCAGGGGTTCTTACGCCGAGTACGCCACGATGGAGACCTCGACTGCCTGCCGAGGCGCTGCCGGGAAGTGCCTTGGCGCGACTAGGATTTCCTGGTTGGGGCGATGGCGGCCAACTCGACCCCACGTCGAGCGGCGGCAATGTCGCCCAAGGGGGTTACGGGGAGGCGGTGTGTCCGGGCGGACCTTGCTGAACGGCCGCTACGAGCTGGAGTCGTTGCCGGTCCCGGGCGGAGCCATGGGGCAGGTCTGGTTCGGCCGGGACACCACACTTGACCGGGAGATCGCCGTCAAGTTCATCCGGTTGCATGAGGGCAGGGACGAGGATGCTCTCGTACGGCGGTTCCGGCGCGAGTCCCGCATCATGGCCCGGTTGGAGCATCCGGGCGTGCCGGCGGTCTACGACTGGGGCGAACAGGATGGGCGTCCATTTCTCGTTATGCAGCGGATCCGTGGCATCAGCGTCTACGACCTGATCGCGGAACAGGCGCCGCTGCCGATCGGCTGGGCGACGGCGATCGCGGCGCAGGTCTGCTCCGTGCTCCTTGCCGCCCACGAGGCCAACCTGGTGCATCGCGATCTGAAGCCGGCCAACCTGATGCTGGAGCCGAACGGCGCGGTCAAGGTGCTCGACTTCGGCCTCGCGGTTGCTCCGGCACTGCCGGACTTCTCCAGGATCACCCACAGCGATCAGAACCCCGGAACCCTCGCCTACATGGCACCGGAGCAGTTCCTCGGCGCGAACGAGCCCGGCCCCGCGAGTGACCTCTACGCGTTGGGATGCACGCTGCACGAGATGCTCTCCGGTGGACGGCCATTCGACGGCTCCACCACCTACCTCCTGATGAACCAGCACGTCCATGAACAGCCGCCGGCGCTGCGCGCCGTACGCGCCGAGGTGCCTGCCCGGTTGGAACGGCTCGTGCTCGACCTGCTGGCGAAGAGCCCCACGGACCGCCCGGCCGACGCCGGCGTCGTCTACCAACGGCTGCTGCCCTTCATCCGCGACCTGGGGCAGCTACCTGGCTCGCTCACCCCGCCGTCGCACCGGAACCCCGTCCGGATGTACGCGGGCGTGCTGAGCCGGGTCTTCACCGACGTACCACCGGCCGCGGCGGCTCCCGGACAGGCACCGTCGCAGCCCGCGACCCCCGGTGATCCGCCATCAGCGGGCGACAGCACCAAGGTCCAGGACAGGACAGATCTCGGAAGCCGACTGCAGCTCGCCGACAGGTGGTTCGACAGCGGCGACTACCTGAACGCAGCTCAGACGTACGCCAACATCGCCGACGACCTCCATCTGAACGAGGACCTCGACCGGCTGCTGCACTGCCGGAAGCGCGAGGCTACCTGCTACGGCCGCATTGGCGACGGAAGCCGGGCGCTGCGGAAACTGGAAGACCTGCTGCGCGACATCGGACCTGTCCTCGACGTCGACGACCCACGGATCGCCGACCTGCAGCGGGACATCGGCCTGCTGCAGCTCAGCGCGGGCAGGCGACACGAAGCCAGCAGGACACTCAACCGGCTGTCCCGGGACCGATGACCGACCAGGCCTGACCACACACCTGAGTTCACGGACGGCGAACTGCCGATAGATTCAGTCGCTCATTCACCACGAGGAGAGCACATGGGGGAGCCGGTCCGGCCGATCGAGCACATCTCCATCCGGGTGCCGTGGCACGACGGCGGATGGAACGGCACAGTGTGCCACGATCCGCGCGGCAACGGCACCTGCGTGCTGTTGCCGAACATCGGCCAGAACCGCCGCGACCAGCAGGAGCAGAGCCTCGCCGGCCGCTCGATCGCCGACCTGCCGATGACCGAGGCACCGCCCTGCGTCGCCGAGCGAGCCACCTTCATGTCGCCGCGGCCCATCCAGTTCCAGCGCGAACACCCGTTCACCGAGAAGAACCAGGCGTTCGCGACCTTCCTCCCCACGTCGCAGCCGCTCCCGCCGTACTCGGCCCAGGCGGTGCCGTTCCGGTGGATGTCGCGCAGAGAGGCGCAGGACATCGGTGAGGAGCGCCAGATCGGCCTGCAGACGGAGCTTGAGGAGCAGGTCGACGCGATCACCGGTTGGAAGAACATCAACTGGGTGATGCACGGCGACAACCAGCGCACGCTGCTTGACGCCTTCTTCGACACCGTGCGGCCCGACCGCAGCCTCGTCTTCTTCTACGCCAAGCACAGTCCGCTCACCGACGACCCGCGTCGGCTGCTGGTCGGGGCGGCGATGGTTTCCAAGGTCACGCCCACCGGGGCCTACCACAGCAGGGGCGGGGAGCGGTTCCCCGCGCAGATGTGGGAAACCACCATCGAGCACTCGCTGCGCCCGACCCAGCAGCAGGGGTTCCTCCTGCCGTACCAGGCACTGCTGGCCGCCCGCGACAACGACGGCGTCGACATCAGCGATGCCCTGGCCTTCGCGCCCGAGGCGGGCTGGGTGGCCTTCTCGTACGTCAGCGAGCACGTCAGTCACGACCTTGCCATCGACGCTCTGCTCGCCCTGCAGGCCGCCGGCCACAATGCCCAGCGGATCCTCGGCGACAACGCCGGCCCGCTCGGGTTCGACTGGCTGGAAACCCAGCTCAACCGGCTCTGGAAGCTGCGCGGTCCCCGCCCCGGCCTGGCCAGCGTTCTGGCGGCGTTCGGCGTGCGGCAGTCCGTCACCTTCGCCCACATGGTGGCCGCAGCAGCCGGCCCCGACGCGGACCCCTGGCTGACGCTCGAGCAGGCGATGACCGACCCCGACCGGCTGGGCATCACCGCAGCCGCACACCTGACGCCGACCCTGCGTAAAACATGGCAGGCGCTGAAGCCCGAGCGGCGCGAGCTGCTCCAGCTCCTGAGCCGCTTCTCGCTGACCAGGGAACAGGCCGAGCGGTTCTTCGTGGTCGAACAGCGCGACCCCGCACTGACCGACCACGCCATCATCGCCAATCCGTACCTGCTGTTCGAAGCCGACCGTGACCAGCAGGAGGCCGTACCGTTCTCCGTCATCGACCGCGGCTGCTTCCCCGACGCGAAGATCGCCTCCACATACCCACTGCCCAAACCCACGGCCATGGATGACGGGCTCGACGCGCGACGCGTACAAGCTCTCCTCATCGACGAGTTGCAGCGGGAGAAGGCCGCAGGGCACACGTTGCGCCCGCAGGTCGACCTGGTCAACCACATCCGCGAGCGCGCCGAGCATGGGCTGAGCGCTCCGTGCCCGGTCAGCGCCGACGTCCTCGACGCGCATCAACTCTCGGCCAGCACCCTGCCACCGGACTCACCGCTGAGCGGCGTGATATTGCCCGACGGCGCACCCGCGTTGCAGCTCACCGAGATGGCAGAAGTCGGCGGACTCATCCGGGACCACGTGGAGCGACGGTCGAAGGCGGCACCCCTCGGCGGCGCACCGGATTTCGCCGCCTTGCTGGGCGACACCCTCGGTGAGATCACGGGTGAGCTGACCGCCGATGAGCGTGAGGCCGAAACGCGAGCCCGGGCGGAGAAGGTGGCCGCCCTCGAGACGCTGTACTCGTCGCGCATCAGCGTGCTCATCGGCGCCGCCGGCACGGGCAAGACCACCCTCCTGAAAGTGCTGCGGCACACCCCAGCCGTTGCCGCCGGGGGAGTCCTGCTCGTCGCCCCCACCGGAAAGGCCCGCGTGCAGTTGGCGCACCGGGTACAGGCCGACGCCGTCACCCTCGCGCAGTTCCTGATCAGGACGGGCCGGTTCGACCCGCAGCGCGAGCGGTACCTGATCACCGGCGACCTCCAGAGCCGCACGACGAACTACAAGACCGTGGTCGTCGACGAGGCGTCAATGCTCACCGAGGAACAGCTGGCCGCGCTCCTCGACGCGGTCACCGGAGTGCAGCGGCTGGTGCTCGTCGGCGACCCGCGCCAGCTTCCGCCGATCGGGGCCGGTCGGCCGTTTGTCGACATCGTCCGGCGACTGGCGCCCCCGGATATCGCCACCCGGCAGCCGCGCTGCGCGCCCGGCTACGCCGAACTCACCATTCCGCGCCGGCAGGCCGGCGACGAACGTGACGACCTGGTCCTGGCGAACTGGTTCGCCGACGGTGAACTGTCCCCGGCCGCCGACCTCATCTGGGAGCGGCTGCGTTCCGGCGAGAACATGGCAACGCTGCGCGCGGTCCGCTACCAACGGCCGACTCTGTTCAACACGCTGCTCGGCGTGCTCCGCGAGGAGATCGAGGAGCTCCAGGCAGTCTCCGACGAAGACCTTGTAACCGCCTTCGGCCTCAGCTACGGCGGTCAGAATTCCACCAGGGGCAACCTCTACTTCCCGAAGGGGGCCGCAGCCAAGGCCGACGCCTGGCAGATCCTCGCCCCGGTGCGCGGTCGTGGCTGGGGCACCACCGAGATCAATCGGGCGCTCAAGGATGCCTTCGGCGCGAACGCGCTGGCGCAGGCAACCGGGCTGAACCGCTACAGCGCCAAACCCATCGGCCCCGAGCGGATCGTCGTCGGTGACAAGGTGATCAACATCCGCAACCACACCTTCCGGGAAAACGCGGTCTACCCGAAGGACGCGGAGCGGTTCGTCGCCAATGGCGAGCTCGGCGTGGTGGTGGGGCAGACCCGCTCGAAATGGATCAAGCGACCCTGGAAGACCGAGGTCGAGTTCAGCGGACGAAAGGGAGTCACGTACGACTACTACGACTGGGCCGATAACGATCGGGCGGCGATGCTGGAACTCGCCTGGGCCATCACCATCCACAAGGCGCAGGGCAGCGAGTTCGGGGTCACGCTCGTCGTGCTGCCCGCCGACGGCGCCGGCCTGAGCCGCGAGCTGCTCTACACCGCGCTGACCAGACAGAGCAAGAAGGTGATCCTGCTACACGAGGCCGACCTGAACGATGTCGCGAAGCACAGCTCGGCGGTCTGGTCCGACACGGCCGGCCGGCTGACGAACCTCTTCGTACCCTCCGAACCGATCGAAGTCGACGGGAACGTCATCGACCGAGGCCTGGTGCACCGAACTGATGGCGGAGAGCTGGTCCGTAGCAAGAGTGAAGTGATTATCGCGAACCTGCTGCGGCAACTGAACGCCGTCTACAAGTACGAGGAGCCGTTCACCGGCGAGGACGGCCGGACGGTCCGGCCCGACTTCACCGTCGACACCGACCTCGGCGACACGGTCTACTGGGAACACCTCGGCATGCTCACCGACCCTCGGTACGCGACGAAATGGGCAGAAAAGAAGGCGTGGTACGCCCGCAACGGTGTCCTGCCGTACGAAGACGGCGGTGGCCCGCGGGGAACTCTGGTCATCACCGACGACCTCAACGGCGTTGACGTGCCGAAGTGGCGCGAACTCGCCCGCAAGGCATTGGGAGCATGACCTGACGGCACGCTGATCCGCACCGACCGGCTCCCGGGCGAACAGGACCGACGCCACTACGCCGGCAAACAACGCAGCCATGGCGTCAACGTCCAGGTCATTGCCAACGCCGCCGGCCCGACTGGCCTGGATCTCACCCGCCCTACCCGGCTCGGCCCACGACCTGCCAGCCGCCCGCCACCACAGCCGTCGAACACGTCGGGCCGTCCGGGCGGCAGCTCCTCGGCGGGAGAGACTTCCGTATCACCGCCCGGGAGAGCGGTATCGGCCGGAGGCTCCCACGTCCGGGCCTCGTCGGCCGGGGCGGGCCGGGGCCGCCAGTCCTGGTCGTCGGGGCGCTCGTCCAGGTCGTCGTTCGCGCCAGATCACAACTCGTCGTCACTGGGCGGGTCAAGCACGTACGAGGTGATCCGGGTCTGGGAGAGGCACGAGGCGACCCTGAGTGACGACTGGCTGCGCCCGGCCACCCGCAGGGCGTCCACCTGCACGGCGGCGCGGGTGAGCTGCCCGTAGGCGAGTCATGACGATGTTTGAGACGGGCGGTATTAAACCCCTGGTCAGCCGACAGACGTATCGCCGATGATTGCGGCCATGGCCACGACCCGACGCGGTGAAACCCTCATGGATGCCACCGATCGCCGTGAGCTTGCCCGCGAGGTGCTCGACGGCCGATTGGGAGGCAATGCCGCCTCGATCCGGGCGACGGCCCGCGCCCTGGCAAAGGTCGAGTCAGCCGTCGCCGTGGTGCTCGTGGAGGGCATCAGCGACCAGATCGCACTGGAAACGGCCGCAGCGGGCCGCGGCCGGGATCTCGAGGCGGAGCGGGTCGTGATCGTGCCGATCGGCGGGGCGCACGCGATTGGCCGCTTCCTGACAAGGCTGGGCCCGCTGGGCACCCGGGTGCGCCTTGCCGGTCTCTGCGACCTACGTGAGGAGGAGGTATTCCGGCGCGGACTGGACGGAGCCCAGGCTGGCTCACCACCGGGCGACGGCAGCGTATCGTGCCGGCGCCATCCCGAGATCACCCGCGTGACGCCTCGTACGCGCGCCGAGATGGAGCAGCTCGGGTTCTACGTCTGTGTCCGGGATCTGGAGGACGAGCTGATCCGAGCCGTCGGCACCGCAGGGGTCGAAGAAGTCTTCGACTCGCAGGGCGACCTTCGATCGTTCCGTTTGTTCCAGAGCCAGCCGGCCTGGCGTGGCCGAAAGCCGGAAGCGCAGCTGCACCGGTTCGTGCGCAGCAGCTCGCGCCGCAACCTGCGCTACGCACGCCTGTTCGTCGAGGCGGCAGTTGGCCGGGATACCTTGCCGCGGCCGCTCGACGCGCTGCTCACCGCCGTGTGACCCACCGGAGGCCAAGCCCGTCGATCATTGGCCGGAGAGGTACCGCCCCGCCGTCGGCCCTGCCACGAACGTGTAGGGCGCGGTGGCGGTATTCCTCTCCGAGGTCGCTGATGGTGGCGCCGCAGTCAGGCGTACGAGGGCCGGCGCGGGTCCAGCAGTTCGCTGATGCGACCACGATCGAGCAGGTCGATGAGCGCGTCGGTGCCGCGTTCGACCTTGACCGCGATCTCATCCGGGTGCAGCGGGATCAGCGCGAGCAATGCGATTCGGATGCCGTCGCCGACTTCGATCGTCCGGGCCTCAGGCGGCACACGCAGCATCGGCGCGACGACGACTCCGGCGAACGGGGTGCCCGCAGCGTACGGCTGGACGGGATCGCCGTTCGGGACAGAGTGCCATTCGCCGATCCAGGTTCCGTACTCGTGCGGTAGCCGAGCAACCTGCTTGAGGACCTGCAGCGGCCACCCGGTTGCGTCGCCGAGCCCGGCTACCTCGTCCAGCGGCCAATCCGCTGGCAGGCTTAGCATCAGTTCGGCGTACGGGCTGATGCCGCGGCCCTCCGGGACCGTCATCGGCAGCTCGCTCATCCCAGAAGTGATCAGCGTGCGGTACGGGCGTTCCTCGGTCGGTGCCACGACATAGACATGCACACCGACCAGGTGCGAGGCAACCTCGTGGTAGACGAACTCGACCGGCCCGAAGTACTTCTCGATGTGCCGGTCGATAGCGTCGGCGAAGGCCTGCTGCGGCCCGTGCGCCGGCACGAACCCGTCGTGCAGCGACTGATGACGGAGGACGCCTGACCCGCGCGGCTCGTGCATGACGAACAGCCTAGGCCACGGTCTGGATCGGGGTCCGCGACGTCACCGGAGGCCGATGACCAGATCGGCGACGTCGGCGAAAACCCGGTCTCCCGCCGCCGCCGCGGCGGGTGAGACGGTGTCGAGCGTGAGGAATCCGTGCACCATCCCGGCCTCGCAGCGATGCCTGACCGCAACGCCCGCGGCCGTCAGGCGGGCCGCATACGCGTTGCCCTCATCCCGCAGCGGGTCGTGCTCGGCGGTGACCACGACGGCGGGCGGCAGCCCGCCGACGTCGGCGGTGAACACCGGGCTGACGTCGGGATCGACGCGCCGAGGGGGGTCCGGGACCCACTGCTCAGCCCCCCACGCGACGTCGTCGGTGTTCAGGCCCCAGCCCGTGGCTTTTGTCCGCGCACTGGGATAGGAAAGGGTCAGATCAGTGTTGGGGTAGACCAGAATCTGGGCGGCGGGCAGTGGTCCGCCTTCATCGCGCAGGCGCAGGCAGGCGAGCGCGGCGAGGTTCCCGCCGGAGCTGTCGCCCATGACGATCGTCGGGCCCCCGATGCCGGCGCTGGAAACCCCGCTGCTCGCCGCCCACCGGATGACATCCACGCAGTCGTCGACAGCAGCCGGCCACGGGTGCTCCGGAGCTCGGCGGAAGTCGACGCTCAGTACAGCCAGTTCAGTCTTCGACGCCAAGCGGCGACACGCCCGGTCGTGCGATTCCAGATCACCGATCGTCCACATCCCGCCGTGCAGGAACACCACCAGCGGCTGAGCCACCGCCGACGGCCGGTAGAGGCGGGCCCTCACGGCGGTCGAACCGACCGCCACATCCTCGACCCAGGCGATCTCGGGGCCTGGAGGGCGCGCTTGGACGCGGAGCCGTTGCGCGCGCCGCAGGTGCGCCGCTCCCACAGCACGGGCGGGAGGTCCGGGATCCCGCCGGACGGCCTCAATGAAGGCGGCCAGTTCGGCATCGGCAAGCGGAAGATCGATCGGTCCGGCCATCAGGACAGGATGCCACCATGATCCGGACGATCTCGGCCGGAGATGGCCCCCAGGTCAAGAGCTCCCCTCACCCCTGCCTGATCCGACTCGCAAGCTACGAGGACCTGATCTGGCTGTCGAGGCGGAACCGGTCTATCGGTACGGGGACGAAGTCGTACCGCTCGGCAAGGTCCTGAGGACTGCGCAATCGGCTCGCAGACGACGATGACTTCTCATTAGTCTTCTCCGGTGACCGCAGATCTACCCACGTTCGAGTTCGCCTTCCCTGGTCCGCTGCGCGACAAGCTGGTCGCTGCAGTGCTCGACGGGACCAAGACCACCACAACCGGCCTGCTGCAGGACTACGAAATCGAGGGCGAGCCACTACCGGTCGTGGGTGCCCGAGCGGCGGTGGTCGACTCTGCCGGTCGCCGGGTGGCGGTTATCGAACTGACCGAGGTGCGTGTCAGCCGGCTCCGCGACGTGGACCTCGACCATGCCCGCGACGAGGGCGAGGGATACGACTCGGTCGCCGCCTGGCGAGCTGGCCACGAGGAGTACTGGCACGGAACGGACTACCGAGGGTGGCTGGGCAACCCCGGCTTCACCGTGGACGACGACACGCCAGCCGTGCTGGAGAGGTTCCGGCTCGTCGCGGCGCTTTGACCGCCTCGCCGGGCTGTCAGTCCTCGATGACAATCACTTCCTCGCCCTCGCCGGACGGTCGCTCGAAGCCTGAAGGTAGTAGGACAGCAGTTCGTCGGTGATCGGGAAGGCGGCGTTGGCATCGAAGCGATCAGCTCGCGCATGGAGACGCTGCCGCAGCAGTCCTGGGTCGGCCTCGAGATAGATGAGACGCCACCGTCCCCCCGCTTGCTCGATCAACTCCTTGTACTCCTGCCGCCTTGACCGTTGCCAGAAGCTGGAGTCGATGACGACGTCGCGACCCTGTGCGACGAGTGAGAGCAACCGCCCGCCTCGCGGCTTCGGTGTGCTCGTCGTACCGCTCGGGCTGGTAGTCGAGGCCGTAGCGGCCGAAGCGGCGCCATTAACGGCGGGAGAAGGCGGGGGCGCTGTGGGAGGAGACCGAGGCGGAACTGGCCCCGATCCGGCCATCGAGCTTGCATGCGTGGCCGCGGAGAACACTGCCCATGACCCGGACGCTCTCGACGCCGTCCATGAGGCGTACCGGGAACTGGCTGACGTGTACGGCGAGCGCTCCTAGGGAGAGGCGCACCAGGCGTAGAGGCGCCGGCGTGCCCGGTCGCGGGCCCGAGGGCTCCAACCCGGACCCGCGTCCGGCGTGGTCTCAGCCGGCGAGGGGGCTGAACCCGCGGCCGTCCAGTACGTTGATCAGCTCGTCGTCGCGGGTCACCTCGTAGCCGTGCTGGCGCAGCTCCGCCACCAGCTCGGCCTCGCGGTCGACCGGGATGTCGAGGTAGTCCCCGTTGTGTACCGTCGGCACGCGCTTGCCGAAGCGGGCCCGCAGCCCCTGCGGCAGGACCTTGAACGCCCGCGCCGTGACCATCTCGGGCCAGTCCCCCTCCACGACCGAGCCCACCTCGTTGATGTCGAACGGCTCGTCGTCGGCGTACTCGGCGTAAATGTGGTCGTCGTCGTCGATCGGGCCGGCCGGGTTCGACGCGTGCTCGGTGCGGATCCGCCGCGCTACGCCCCAGGTGCGGGCGTCGGCGAAGGCGAGGCAGTCGTGCATCTGCGCGTGGCCGTAGACCAAGCGGCGGGTCTCGGGGTGGTGCGTCGTCATGGCGGGCATTGCGCCGTAGCGGTACGACAGCCAAGATCGGCCGACACCTGGTTGACGCGATGCCTGCGTCCGTGCAGGCGTCGGATGCGGGGATCGAGTTCGCTCGGGATGGCGAGGTGATCGTCGGGCCGGAGTTCTGGAAGCGACGAGGCCGAAATGCCGCCCGGTTGCGTGTCGACTCTCGGCGTCACTGACCGTGATGGTTACGGGATCGACTCAATGGCTCGACGCGATCTTGGTAGGACCTGCCGGATCCGGTAGCGTGCCCTGTCACATCGCTAGTGCACAACCCTGGCTGCCCGTCACAGGGGGCTGAATCGGAGGGACGCAGCGTGACTTTCCACAGCGCAGCCCGCAAGGCTGGACTCATGGTGGCGATCGCCGCCCTCGCCATGAGCGCCGGATGTGCCAAGAAGGACGAGGGCGAGGTCCAGGCGGGCGGCGTCAAGCTCGTCGAGAAGGGCAAGCTGACCGTCTGCACTCACCTGCCGTACGCGCCGTTCCAGTCGAAGGATGCCAGCGGCAAGGTCGTCGGGTTCGACGTCGACGTGATGGACCTGGTCGCCAAGGAGTTGGGCGTCGAGCAGTCGATCGTCGACACCCCGTTCGAGGGGATCAAGTCGGGCCAGGATCTGAACACCGGCAAGTGTGACGTGGCCGCCGCCGGCATGACGATCACCGAGGAACGGCAGAAGGTGATGAACTTCTCCGATCCGTACTTCGACGCAACTCAGGCACTGCTGGTCAAGACCGGTAAGTCATACAAGTCGCTCGACGACCTCAAGGGCAAGAAGCTCGGAATCCAGGCGTCGACCACGGGTCGTGACTACGCCAAGAAGTTCGAGCAGGAGAAGGGCCTGCAGCTCGTCGAGTTCGAGGACGTCGCCGCCCTGCAGCAGGCCCTCGCCAACGGCCAGGTCGAGGCCGCCATCAACGACCTGCCGGTCTGGACCGAGTACATCAGGAAGAACCCGGGCGGGTTCGAGGTGACCGCGGAGTTCGACACCGGCGAGCAGTACGGGTTCTCGGTGAAGAAGGACGACAACCCGGAGCTGCTCAAGAAGATCAACGAGGTGCTGACCAAGTCCAAGCAGGACGGCACCTACGACAAGATCTACGAGAAGTGGATCGGCAAGCAGCCGGCCAAGTGATCGAACCTCATGACGTGGAGGGCGCGCGCCCGGCGCGGGCCCTCCACGTGGGCAAGGAGCATCGAAGCGTGAAGCTGCGACGGCGCCAGCGAGAGCGGCTGTCCCTCTGGCTCCAGTACCTGGCCGTCGTCGCCGTCGTCGCCGCGGTGATCTACGCCGCCGACTGGGGCCGGCTGAAACAGGCGTTCTTCCGCGTCGACATCATCGAGTCGATGTTCCCGACGATCATCACCGTCGCGCTGCGCAACACGATCCTCTACACCCTGGGCGCGTTCGCCTTCGGCCTCGTGTTCGGCACCCTCCTCGCGCTGATGCGGCTGTCCCGGGTTCCCCCGTACCGCTGGGTGGCGACGGCGTACATCGAACTGTTCCGGGGTCTGCCCGCGCTGCTCGTGCTCTTCCTCGTCGGGTACGGCATCCCCATCGCCTTCCCCGAGCGGGAGATTCCGGGCGGCGTGTTCGGTTCGATCGCGATCGGTCTCGGGTTGACCGCCGCGGCGTACATGGCGGAGACCATCCGCGCCGGCATCCAGGCCGTGCCGAAGGGACAGATGGAGGCCGCGCGTACCCTCGGCATGTCGCACTTCACCGCGATGCGCACCATCGTCATCCCGCAGGCGTTCCGGATCGTGATCCCGCCGCTGACGAACGAACTCATCCTGCTCACCAAGGACTCGTCGCTCGCCTACGTGCTCGGCGTGACGGCGCAGACCATCGAGATCACCAAGTTCGGTCGGGACACGCTGAACGACCGGGTGAACGCCACCCCGCTGCTGGTGGCCGGCTTCACCTACCTGATCATCACCCTGCCGCTGTCGCAGGTGGTGCGACGCCTCGAACTCCGCTACGCCAAGGCTCGGTGATCCACATGACGACGACTCAGTCCCGGCCGGCCGTCGAGATCCGTGACCTGCACAAGTCCTTCGGCCCGATCGAAGTGCTCAAGGGCATCGACTTCGAGGTCGGCCACGGCGAGGTGGTCTGCGTCATCGGGCCGTCTGGTTCCGGCAAGTCGACGCTGCTGCGCTGCGTCAACCTGCTGGAGGAGCCGACCGCCGGCAAGATCTGGGTGAACGGGATCGAGATGACCGACCCGGACGTCGAAATCGACTCGGTACGCCGCGGCATCGGAATGGTCTTCCAGTCGTTCAACCTCTTCCCGCATCTGACCGTGCTCGACAACCTCACCATCGCCCAGCGCCGGGTGCTCCGGCGCGGCCGCGCCGAGGCCGAGCGGATCGCGCGGGCCAACCTGGAGCGGGTCGGCCTGACCGACAAGGCCAAGGCGTTTCCGGCCCAGCTCTCCGGCGGGCAGCAGCAGCGGGTGGCGATCGCCCGCTCGCTGTCGATGGATCCCAAGCTGATGCTCTTCGACGAGCCGACCTCCGCACTCGATCCGGAACTCGTCGGCGACGTGCTCACCGTCATGCGCAAGCTCGCTGAGGAGGGCATGACGATGATGGTGGTCACCCACGAGATGGCGTTCGCCCGGGACGTCGCCGACCGCGTCGTGTTCATGGACGGTGGTGTCGTGGTCGAGCAGGGCCCGCCGCAGGAGGTGCTCGGCGCACCGCAGCACGAACGGACCCGCTCCTTCCTGTCCCGGGTCCTCGACCCGACCCAGGTCGCGCAGGTCGGCCAGCCCGACCAGTCCCGGAACCCGGGGAGTCGCCTCGCCTGCCGGCCGACGACCGCCACAACCTGTGACGATTACGGAACATCGTGCGCGCCGGCCTGTTCACCGAGTTCTTCCTCGGCTTGATCCGGCAGGTCGGCGCGAGCACGGGCGCCGACCGGTGGACCTACGCCTACACGGGCATGTTCGAGTCCATCCGCCAGGGCCGCTGGGCGGCGACCACCGACGCGGTCACCGAACTGACCGGCAGCGGACCGGTCTCCCTTCGGGACGTGCTCAACGGCGGGAGCCCGGGCCAGGAGCCGCGGTCGGGCTGAGGCACGAGGCGGTGGCGGGCAGCCTCTGCGTATTGCGCGTCGGGGCTCGAACCCGACCTGCGGGCGCCCCAGAGAGCCAGGCTCTAGGCTGAATCCGCCGGGAATGGACAGGAGGCCGAGGTGGCCGAGACGACGCTGACCGAGACGATGGTGGCCGAGGTGATGGCCGAGTTGGCCGAACTCGAGGACCCGAAGACCCGCGAGGTGAACGAGAAACACGGTGACGATCACGGTGTGAACCTCAGCAGGCTGCGCGCGCTCGCGAAGCGGCTGAAGACGCAGCAGGATCTCGCGTGCCAGCTCTGGGCGACGGATGACAGCGCGGCGAGACTGCTGGCGATCCTGATCTGCCGCCCGAAGGCGTTCGAGCGTGACGAGTTGGACGCCATGTTGCGCGAGGCGCGTACACCCAAGGTGCACGACTGGCTCGTGAACTACGTGGTGAAGAAAAGCCCGCACTCCGAAGAGCTGCGCCTGGCCTGGTCCGCCGATCCGGACCCGGTGGTCACGAGTGCCGGCTGGGCGCTGACCACCGAACGCGTGACGAAGAAGCCCGAGGGTCTCGACCTCACAGGACTGCTCGACGTCATCGAGGCGGAGATGAAAGACGCCCCGGACCGCCTGCAGTGGGCGATGAACGAGTGCCTGGGCCATATCGGGATCGAGCACGCCGAGTACCGCGCCCGCGCAATCGACATCGGTGAGCGCCTTGGGGTGCTCAAGGACTATCCGACCTCCCCGGGCTGCACGTCTCCGTTCGTGCCCATCTGGATCACTGAGATGGTGCGCCGACAGCACGATTAGTAGGAAGGCCCGATCATTGCCTGCGTGCCGGCGAAGGAGTTGTGCCGCTCCACTCCCTGGGCCGCGAGCAGGGGACCCATGACGAGATATGCGATCCACGTCAGCGGCATCGTGACGATGCCGATGAACACGAAGAGGAGAAGGAAGTTGACCCAGAACAGCCCCCAGAAGGAGAGCATGAGGGCCACGCCGGCACCCGTACGGCCCGCGTAGAGATTGCCTACCCCGAATACGCCGAAGAGCCCGAGCACCAGTTCCAGAGCGACCGCTACGCCGGCCGACTTCTGCGGCACCACGGGCACCGGGTAAGGGACGTGGATCGGGACCGGGAGCGGCTGCCCGTACGGGTCGTGGTAGGTCACGGTGCAAGTCTGATGTCGACGATCAGGCGGGGTAACCCGCCGACCGGTCCCATCGCCCTCACGAACTCGGCCCAGACACTCGGCGGGAAGATCAGCGCTGGCCCGCCCGAGTCCTTGGAGTCGCGTACGGCGACGATGCCCGGGAGGTTGGTGGCGACCTCGACGCAGTTTCCGCCGTTGCCGCCGCTGCGGGTGCTCTTGCGCCAGGCGGCGCCGGCCAGGTCAGTCATGCCGTACCTCCCCGATGATCTTCTTGATCATGTCGGTCGATTGTGCCTCGTCAAGGGCCAGCGCCTCCAGGCTCTTCCACGCGGCTCGATACGCCGCCAGCTCGTCCGGCTTGTCGAGATAGACGGCACCGGTGAGCGACTCGCTGTAGGCGACGGATGGCTCCGGCGCGGCCCGACCGCCCTTCGTGGCGGGGAAGTCCAGGATCACGAAGGAGCCGGCGACCGCACCCGAGTGTGGCCCGACGGCGAACGGAAGCACGCGCACTGAGACGTTCGGCAGTTCGGCGGCCTCGATGAGCCGGCTGAGCTGACCGATCATGACGCTGCGGTTGCCGACGGCGCGGCGAAGCACCGCTTCCGACAGCACTGCGTCAAGTCGAGGTGGCTTCGGCAGCCGGCGACTCAAGAGGCCCTGCCGCTGCAGTCGCACCTCGATCGCCCGCTCCCGGTCCTCCTCGGCGGCCGACGGGCGGTCGAGTCGGGCCAGCCCGAGTGCGTAGTCACGTGTCTGCAACAGGCCGGGGATCAGCGTCTCTTCGTACTGGCGCAGGTGGGCAGCGGCGGATTCGAGGCCGACGTACAGTTCGAACCAGCTCGGCACGGCGTCCCCGTACGCGTGCCACCAGCCCTTCGACTTCGTCTCCGCGGCCAGCCCCTTCATCGCCTCGGTCATCTCCGCGGAGACGCCGTACAGCTCGCACATCGCCTTGACGTCCAGCACCCGGACCGGGCCCAGGCCGCACTCGATGCGCCAGATCTTCTGTCGGCTGTATTCGAGGGCCTCGGCGGCGGCGTCGAGCGTGACGCCGGCCTCGGTGCGGTACTGGCGCAGCAGCCGGCCGAGCTGCCGGCGCGGCACGGTCGATCCGATGTCCTCGGCCATCCGAGCACTCCCTGATTCCGTTCTGCAACACTCCGTGATGTCGCCCTGTAACTCGTACAGGTTTCAGTAAAGAAAGTCAATACATCTGGCGAGAAATCTGCCATGGAACGTTGCGTCGCAGCTCCACAGTGTCACAAGCTGACCACAACAGCCATGTCGCCGTACCGCTGAGTGGAGCTGCGGCGGCAAGGCGGGGTGGGTCCGGCCGTGCGGGGAGGGCGGGCGGCCCCACCCCTTCCAATCACCCGCGACGAGAGGCAGGCCAGCGCATGAGCGTCCGTAACCAGCGACCGGTCCCGGGGAGCGGAGCAACCTACCGCTCCGGCGCGTACACCAGCCTGCTGCCGTGGCAGGTGCGCGAGCGCCGCTTCAAGGTCGTCGGGCTCGGACGCCGCGGCCTGGACCCCGACGACGTGTACGCCTTCCTCGACCGGGTCGCCGGCGACCTGGCCGGCGTCCACGCCGCCCTGGCCGAGAGCCGCCGCGAGACCGCCGTCATCAAGGACGCCCTGCGCCGCTGGCAGTCCGACCAGGCCCGCGCCCGCGAGGCCCGGGGCGGCGACCGGTGAACCAGCGGTACGTCATCCACCTGCCGGTCGTCGCCGCCGACCTGCCCGCCGCGCAGCGCCTGGCCCGGGTGGTCGGCCGCTGGCTGCTCGTCCTGCCGCAGACCGACCCGCGCGGGACGACCGTCTCGGCCGAGGACGACCAGAACGTACGCTATTGGGTCTTCTGCGATGCGCTGATGCCCGGCGGTCGGCGCTGCCTGCTCCAGCCCGACCACGACGGCCCCTGCTCCCGCCGCCTGCGGCGATGACCCGACCGGCGAGGCCTGTCCGGCAACAGGAACGGCGAGGATGTCACCACGCTCGCCTTGGTGATTCGCCCGATGGGGGTGAGGCGGGGTCACCCCTCGTCGCAGGAGGCTGTTGGCGTGGAATACCAGGATTTCATCAACGCAGTGGCCACGCGGGCAAAGGTGCCGACCGACCAGGCGGCGATACTCAGCGGCGCGACGTTGGAGATATTGGCAGACCGGATCAGCGCCGGCCAGGCTGAGGACCTCGCCTACCAGCTTCCGGACGAGCTGGCCGATCACCTGCGCAGACCGCTCGGACGGGAACGGGCCACGTCGTTCGGGCTTGACGAGTTCGTGCGGCGCGTGGGGGACCGCCCGAATGTCGACCGTGCGCTCGCCGGTGCCGGGGTCCGCGCGGTGCTCACCACGCTACGTGAGGCTGTCACCCGGGACGAGTTCGAGAACGCGGCGAACCAGCTTTCGAAGGAGTTCTGGCAGGTGATCGAACCGGTGGGTGCCGGTGCCGGGCGCCGCAAAGGGTGAGGGCGGGGATCCGGAGGCAAGCCTCCAGATCCCCGCCCGACTAGCTGGAAATCGCTACGCCGCCCGGCACGAGGCGAGCGCCCCCACGACGCCGACGCCCGGCGCGCGCAAGGGGAGCTTGGTCGAGGCCGCGGGGCACCGGGGCACCGTGAGGTCGTAGATGCCCCGGCCGAACGAGGCCACGCTCAGCTGGCGGGTCGGCTCGTGGTAGCGCATGTACATCACGGCCGCGTTCGGCAGGTCCGCGCCCAGTGAGGCCCACTCGCCGCCGTTCCAGCCGGAGACGTACACCCCGACGTCGGTGCCGACCAGCAGCAGCCCGTCCGAGGTCGGTACCACGGAGTTCACCGGCGCGTCGGGCAGGCCGCGGCCGATGTCCGTCCAGGTACGGCCCCCGTCGGCAGTGACCATCACGTGCGGGCGGTCGCTGCCGGAGCGGAAGCCGGAGAACGTGGCGTACGCGATGTTCTTGTCCTTCGGGTGCACCGCGACCCGGGTCACCCACGTCCCGGGGAGCTGCGCCTGGTCGACCCGGTTCCAGTTCTGCCCGAGGTCGTCGGTCCACCACAGCCGGCCGTCGTCGGTGCCGACGTACAGCTTGTTGCCGTCCGTCGGGGCGGCCGCGATCGTGCTGATGGTGCCCCACGGGTAGCCGGAGGGGTCGTTGGGGCCGCCACCGGTGAGGTCCGGGCTGATCGCCTTCCACGTACGACCGTTGTCCGTCGACCGGTTGACGATGTTCCCGGCGTAGTACATGACGTTGGGGTCGCTCGGGTCGAACTGCAGCGGCGTCAGCCAGTTGCGCCGATCCGACACCGTCTGGCCGGTGCTGATGCTCTGGCGAGGCGCCCCACCCGCGTTCTCCGACCGGTAGCAGGAGCCGTACTGGCTGCACCCGAAGACGATGTTCGGGTTCTCGGGGTGGATGATCACCTGGAGGCCGTCACCACAGCCGATGGCGTTCCACGCGCCACCCCGACCGTTGTAGCCGCGGTTGCAGCCGTTGTCCTGGGCGCCACCCACCCTCAGCGCGGGGTCGGTCTCCGCGACATCCACCGTGTAGAACTGGGTGTACGGCTCGTGGGTCGACTTCACCCAGCCGCTCGCGCCGTTGTTGTCCGACCGGTAGAAGCCGCCGTCGTTGCCCAGGTAGGCACGGTTGGGCTTCTTCGGGTCCCACCGCAGCACGTGCTGGTCGGCGTGCGGGCCGCCGACCGAGGAGAAGCTCTGAGCGCCGTTGGTCGAGCGCATCAGGTTGACCCCGGTGAGGAAGACGTGGTTGTGATCCTTCGGGTCGACGGAGAGCTTGCCGAACCACCAGCTGAAGGTGGACTGGGAGGCCTGGTTGGCGGTGACCGGGGTCTGCGTCCAGGTGTCGCCGCCGTCGTCGGAGCGGTAGAACGCGCGGAACGGCCCGAGCGCCGTGCCGACGTACGCGTACAGGCGCTGCGGGTTGCTCGGGGCGACCGCCAGGCCCCAGCGGCCCTGGTCGGCGTCGGTCGGCAGGCCGCTGGTCATGCGCTGCCAGGTCTGGCCGCCGTCGTTGGAGCGCCAGAGGCTGGAGCCCGGGCCGCCGTAGGTGCGCTGGTGCGGCTCGCGCCGGTGGTCCCACATGGCCGCGTACATGCGAGCCGGGTTGCTCGGGTCGATGACCACCTCGGTCGCGCCGGTGGTGTCGTTCGGCGCGGCGAGGACCTGGCGCCAGGTGTCGCCACCGTCTTCCGAAAGGTAGACGCCTCGCTCACCGCCGGGGACGAACAGGTTGCCGGTCGCCGCGGCGAAGATCCGGTCCTCGTTGCTCGGGTCGATGGCGAAGCGGGCGATGGCGTGGCTGTCCTTCAGGCCGACGTGCTGCCACGTCGCACCTCGGTCCTGGGAGCGGTAGATGCCGTCGCCGCCGAAGGTGATCGAGCCGCCGCCCGGCTGCGGCTCACCGGTGCCGGCGAAGAGCACGCCCTTGCTGGTCATGGCGACCGCACCCATGCTCTGGCCCGAGCTGTCCGGCCACGCGGCGGTGAACGTCGCACCGGCGTCGCTGGACTTCCAGATACCGCCCGAGGCGGCGGCGATGAAGATCTGGTCCTCGACCTGGGGGTCCACCGCGATGTCGACCACCCGGCCGCCGATGTTGGTCGGGCCGAAGAAGCTCCAGTTCCGTTCGGCCAGGTTGCGGTAGACGCTGCGGCTGTGCGCGGCGAGCTGGTTCGCCTCACCACGTGCCTTGGCGTACTTGGCCGCGGACAGGGTCGTGCTGCCGTCGCTGAGCCGTTGGGCGGTCATCCATTCATCGGGCAGCTCCATCGGCCCGGTCGGCGTGCTCGTGGTCAACGACTCCCGACCGCTGGCGGACGTCAGGGAGGCCGTCAGCGCGACCGCGGTGAGCAGCGCCAGGCCTGCTGCCACCGTGAGGCCGCGGCGACCTCGCAGGAGGGATGGATTCATACAGGATCTCCCTGTCCGTCGGACGCGACCGGGATGACCGGCCGTCCGTACGCACCTTAGACACCCTGGTGACAAAGGTCACCGAGCATCTGACGGGATTAGCACCATCGGGTTAGGACAGCTGTTGAGCTGGTCCGGTGCCTAGTGGTTCTGGAACTCCGGAAGCCCCGCTTCGTCGGAGTCCGGGCCCACCACCGCGGTCAGGCTCGTGCCGTCCGCGCAGAGCGCGCCGGCCCGCAGGTACATCCGCCGCTGCGGCGTGCGTACCAGCACCTCGGCCTCGAAGGTCTCGTCCTCGGCGCGCAGCAGCTCGATGTCGTCGCGCTTCTCGTAGTGCGCGCGTACGTCCAGTGGGGTCATACGGACGGTGGCTTCGACCGTCGTCAGCACGCCCTGCTCGCGCACCGAGGTGACCCGCGCGCCGTCGGGCAGCACCAGCCCGGTGACCTCGGCGCTGATCTCGGGATCGTCGTCGAGTGACACCCGGTCGCAGCTGGGCAGGTTCGCGAGCATCCCCCGGGCGCGATCACTGTCGCGGGATGAGTTCGTGCCGCCGCAGCCGGCGAGCGACGCGACCGCGACGACGAGGGCAACCACCCGGATTCTCACCGCAGCAGGATGTCACGCTCAGCGCAGTACGCGCCAGCGCCGGACCAGCAGCAGTTGCAGGACGATGATGACCGCGGTGACCGCCATGAGCATGATCGTGATGAGCGAGCCATAGGCGAACCCGGAGAACTCGAAGACCTGGTCGAATATGTAGACCGGCAGGTACAGCGTGGCGTTGGCGGGCCGACCATCGGTGAGGACGTACGCCGGGACGAAATTGACCTGCAGGGTGAGGATTGTGTCCCGGACCGCGAGTAGCACCAGGACCGGCGCGAGCAGCGGCAGCGTGAGCCGCCGAAGTTGACCGAACGGGCCGCAGCCCTCCAGCGCCGCCGCCTCGTACAGCCGGCCGTCCAGGAGCCGGCGCGCGGCGAGGACCACGATGAATCCCTCCCCGATCGGGAACGCCAGCATGAGGACGACCCCGATCCGCGCGGTGGTCGGATCGGCCAGCCAGGTGTAGCCGGGGTGGCCGAACAGTCCGAGCAGCTGGTTCAGCGGGCCGTACAGCGGGTTGAGCACCCAGAGGAACAGCACCGCCAGCGCCACGTCCGGGATGACGGTCGGCAGGTAGACAGCGACCCGGAACAACCGACCGCCCGGTCGCGGCGCGGCCAGTAGCAGCCCGAGCCCCACGGCGGCGAGCAGCCGGACCGGTACCGCCAGCGCCACGTGGAACAGCGACGCCCGCAGACTGTCGAGCAGGAAGCCGTCGGAGAGCAGGCGACGGACATTGGCCAGGCCCACGAACTGTGGATCACGGGTGAGTCCAGTGTGGTCGGTGAAGGCGTAGCCCACATTGAGCAGGGCGGGCAGCGCGATCAGCAGCACGACCGCGACGGTGTACGGCGCGAGGAACGCCCAGGCGGTGAGGGGACGTCTGGCCCGGCCGGTCTTCACCGGCGCCGCCCACTGTCGGCGTCGAAGCGGTGGATCCGGCTGGGGTCGGGGCGGAGCCGTACCCGATCGCCCGGCCGACTCTCCGGCCTTGGTCCGGTTCGTACCGCCAACCGGGTGCCGTCCGCACAGCGGGTGAGCATGATCGCCTCACTGCCGAGCGCCTCCACCGCCTCGACGGTGGCCTCCAGCGGCCCGTCGGGGTCGAGAGCCAGATCTTCCGGCCGTACGCCGAGGGTCAGGTCGGCCGTGCCGCCCAGCACACCCCCGCCCGGGACCAGGTTCATCGGTGGGCTGCCGAGGAAACCGGCGACGAAGGTGTCGGCCGGCCGGTCGTACACCTCCTGCGGCCTGCCGACCTGGCGGACCTGCCCGGCGTGCAGCACGGCCACCCGGTCGCCGAGCGTCATCGCCTCCGCCTGGTCGTGCGTGACGTAGATCGTCGCGGTGCCGAGTTCGCGGTGCAGGGCCAGCAGGTCGGCGCGGGTGGCGAAGCGCAGCGGAGCGTCCAGGCTGGCCATCGGCTCGTCGAACAGGTAGACCCGGGGCTCGCGCAGGAGAGCGCGGGCCAGGGCGACCCGCTGCCGTTGCCCGCCCGACATCTGGTCGGGGTAGCGGTCGAGCAGGTCCGTGATGCCCAGCCGCTCGGCGGCCTGCTGCGCCCGCTGTTCGGCCTCGCCGCGTCGGACCCGGCGCACCCGCAGCCCGAAGAGCAGGTTGCCGCGCACGGTCAGGTGCGGGTAGAGCGCGTAGTCCTGGAAGACCATCGCCACCGCGCGTCGGTGCGGCGGGAGATTGCCGACATCCTGACCGTTGACGAGAATCCGGCCGTCGTCGGGTCGTTCCAGTCCGGCGATCAGGCGCAGGATGGTCGACTTGCCCGAGCCCGACGGCCCGACCAGGGTCACCAGCTCACCGACGCCGACCTCCAGGTCGACGCCGTCGAGGGCGGTGACCTTTCCGTACGACTTGGCCAGCGACTCCAGTCGGATCGCGTCGTGCTCGGTGCTCACTGGCCGGTGCCTACCTCAAGGCTGAACAGCGGGCGGATCTGCTCCTCCAGCTGGCGTAGTCCTTCCTCCCGCCCGACGCGTCCGTAGAACACCTCTTCGAGCAGTTTGTCGGTCTCGCGCTCTACCCGCGCCCAGCTCGCGGTGACTGGGGTGGCACGCAGGTGCGGCTCGGCGTCGAGGAAGACCCGCGACGAGCGTGGGGGCCGATCCGCGGACAGGAACGCCGGGGAGTTGGCGACGTCGAGGCGGGAGGGCACCGTGCGCCCAGACTCGGCGAGAATCTCCTGCCCCTGCACTCCCATCGCGAACTCGATGAAACGCCAAGCGGCATCGTGGTTCGACCGGCCCGCGCCCATGCAGTAGGCGTCGCTGTGCAGGATCGAGGCCGGTACGCCTCCCGGGGCCACCGGCAGCGACGCCGCATCCCACTCGAAGCCCTTGATGGTGCGCAGTGTCGGCACCGCCACCCGACTGTTCAGGTACATGCCCAAGCCGCCGCGCAGGAACCGCGCCTCACTTGATTCGCTCTGCTCCTCGGCGTCTGGTGGTACCACGTGGTGCACCAGTTGGAGGTCGAGGAACCAGTCGAGGGCCTTGCGCGTGGCCGGGTCCCCGGTCAGGGTCAGGGCGGCGGGCTGGCGCGGGTCGTCGACGAGTTCACCACCGTTGGACCACACGAACGGCGCGACCCGGGCGATCGACGGCGCCACACCGACGCCGTACGTGCCGTCGCCGGTCAGTGCCTTCGCCGCCGACAGGAAGTCCGCCCAGGTCCAACCCGCCTTCGGCAGCGGGACGCCCGCCTTGGCGAACAGGCCGGCGTTGTAGTAGACGACCAGGGAGGACATGTTCTGCGGAAGGCAGGTCAGCTTCTCCCCGTCGAAGCGGAAGGCCTCCAGGGCTCGCGGACTGAAGTCCTTCTCCTTCAGCACCTTGCTGTCGTCCAGGTAGGACTGCACGGGTTCGATCGCCTTTTGCGCCGCGAACTGGCCGTAACGACGGTAGTTCAGCAGGAAGACATCAGGGGGAGTCCCGCCGGCGAACGACGAGGTCAACCGGGCCATCAGATCGTCTTGTTTGGCGACGGGGGAGAGGGTGACCTTGACGCCGGGCTTGGTCTTCTCGAAGGCTTCGACCAGGCTCCGGTAGCCGGCTATCTCCTCGGCGTTGCCCGCCAACACCACGGTGATTCCCGCCGCGTCGTCCGTGCGGTGGGCGTCACCGCAGCCAGCGGCCGAGCCGATCATCAGGGCCGCGGTGGCGAGCGCCACCCACCGCCGTACAGCGTCTCCGGTCATCGGCGTTCTCCAGATCTCAGTGCCGTCAAGGGGTTGTCGTTCAACAGGATTCGTTGGGCCAGCAGGAACACCACCGCGCACGGCACGGTCGCGATCACGCAGCCAGCCATCAACAGCGGCCAGTCGGTGGGATTCAGCAGGCGCAGGAACTGCAAGCCCAGCGGATAGGTGTAGCGGTCACCGTTCTGCAGGTACAGCAGCGGGTCGATGAAGTTGGACCAGTGGAAGGTGAAGGCGAGGACCGCCACCGCCATGGTCGCCGGACGGACCTGGGGCAGGGCCACCCGGCGCCAGATCGTCAGCCACCCGGCGCCTTCCAGCCGAGCCGCCCAGAGCTGGGTGTCCGGTACGCCGCCGAAACTCCAGAAGTACAGCAGCACGAGGAACGGGCTGCCGGCGAGCGCCGCCGGGGCCAGCAGCGGGACGTAGGTGTCGACCACGCCGGCCAGCCGGAAGAGTTCGAAGCGGGTCGCCCACACCCCGGTGACCGGCACGAGGAGGATCACCAGCAGACCGAGCACCACCCGCCGTCGGGCGGCCGGCGTCAGCAGCCGGAGACCGAAGCCGGTCAGCGAGGCGACGAGGACAGTCAACGGAACGGCAAGCGCGACCACCAGCGCAGAGTTCGCCAGGTAGGTGAACAGGGGGATCAGCCTGGGTAGCCGAGCGTAGGCGGCCAACGTCGGCTCGGCCGGGAAGAGTTCGAGCGTACGCGGCGGGGGCAGACCGGCGGGTCGCAGTGAGCCGACCACCATGAACCACAGCGGAGCCGCGAACAGCGCCGCGAACAGAGCCGGCACGACGAACCGCCCGATCACGCGAGTCCCCGCCGTACGCCCCGACCCGGGCACGCGCGTCCACAAGCGCACATCAGCCTCTCTCGCCAGCGGCCACCTAGGTGCGGCTGTGGCAAACCTACGAACTGGCGGCTCGCCGATCATCGGGCACCTGTTGAAGATCTACAGCGGCAGCTCCTACGCCTGTCGCGCTCGGGCGGCAGGAGGCTGTCCCCGCCCCGCCGTGCGGAGCGGGGACACCTCGAGCGGTCAGTTCAGGCGTACGGATGCGGTGTCGAGACCACCGCGAACGCTGACGGCCTTCACGGTGGCGGTGTCGCCACTGGTCTTGATCACCCGAAGGCGGATCTTCTGCTTGCCGCCGCCGTCCAGGTAGAACTGCGGTGCGGCGCCGACGGCACGCGCGCCGTCGACCTTGACGGTGTCCGGAGCGACGATCTTGATCTCCTTCGCCTGCTCCAGGGCGGTCGGAATGCGGCCGGAGTTGTTGACCGTGGCCGTGATCTCGTGCGTCGCGCCGTCGCTCTGGGTGCCGGTGAGCTTCTTGGCGGCGACCTCGCTGAGGCCGACCTGCGGCAGCGAGTCGAGCAGATACAGGTTGAACCGCGCCTGGTTGGCAGCCCAGGTGCCGATCAGGTCAGCCGACGGGTTCTGCGACCAGAACTTGGGGTTGACCCCGCCGATCTCGACCGTACCCAGCTTGGGGTGTTGCACCTTGGTCCACGGCAGGAAACAGTTCGTGCGGCCGTTCTCGGCGCACCACCGCGACCGCTCCCAGTCGGCGTACCTGCCGTCGTTGTCGTAGTCGACGTAGTCACCGCCGTTCCAGATCTCGTCGCCGTACCAGACTGCGCCGTACTGGAAGTAGCCGAAGTCCGGGCCGTGGCCGAACAGGGGCGTCGGCTGGCCACCGTTGCGCGTGGCGTAGTCGATGTAGACGCTTCCCGTGTTCCGGTAGCCGGTGAACGAGGCGCCCGCCTTGTCGAAGTGCTCGTACAGCTTGCGGTCGCTGGCATACATGCACTCGACCGGGTCACAGGTCGAGGGCCCGCGCAGATGCATGGGTACGCGGGTGTCCATGCTGTTGACCGCGCCGATGTTGGTGTGCGACATCAGCCAGGTGTAGACGTGCCGGGTCTCCGGCTCCGACAGCGGGTACTCGCCGGCGCCGCCCTGGGTCAGGTTCCGGCCGGTCGCGTCGTCCGCCGGCATGACATGCCAGTTGTACGGGTAGTTGCGGTGCAGGTCGAGGCCGCCGACGCCGTCCTCGTTGTAGCGGCCGTCGCCGTCGTTGTCGATGCCCTCGGAGAACATCAGGTATTCGCCCTTGCCCGCGCCGACGCTGAGCATGGCGTTGCCGGCCGGATCCCGCGTGTCGACGACGTGGGTTCCCTTGCCCGCGCCGACGTACTGGCGCATCTGGCTCAGGTACCCGTCGTTGTTCAGGTCCTCGCCCGGGTCCTCGTCGCGCTTGCCGTCCCCGTCGTTGTCGTCCGGCCGTACCGTCGACCGGTTCGTCTGGGCGGTGTACAGGTACATGTCGTGGCCGTCGGGGTTGTTGACCGGCCGGATGTACACGGTCTTGTCGTCGAGCAGTTTGTCGACCTTTTGGTCCTTGCCGGCCTGCGTGATGAGGTGGTGCGCCAGCCACATCGAGCTCTCGGCGGACGACACCTCGCCCGAGTGGCGGTTCCCCTCGAAGTAGGCGGCCGGCTTGTCGGTGTCCTTGCCGGTGGACTTGTCCGTGATGGTCAACTGGTAGATCGGCTGCCCGCTGTAGCTCTCGCCGACGATGTGCAGGTCGACGATGTCGGGGCGCTCGTGGGCCCACTTCCGCAGCCACCACTGGATCTCGATGCCGGTGTGGAAGTGGTCGAAGTCCATCTGGCCCGGGGTCTTCGGCTGCACCTGGTCGTACTTGACGACCTTGAACGTGCTCTCTCCGTCTCGCTGGCCGGCGATCGTGACGGTGGCGGAGGTGGGTGTCACGCTGCTGGGGAACGGACCCGGATCCTGCGGCGGCTGCAGTCCGACGGTGTAGGCGGGGGCCGCGGACATGGCGGCGTCGTCGAGCCGGTCCGCGGCGCCGGGGCCCCACAGTTGCGCGGTGCCGAGGACGAGGGCGCCCGCGGCCAGGGAGGCCAGCACGGAGGCCGGGCGGATGCGCCGTAGGAAGTGCTTCTTCCCCGGCGGGTGCTGGATTGCTGTGCCGTGCTGGGTCGCTGTGCGGTGCGGTGCGATGTCGTGCGAGGAGGCTTGTCGTTGACCGGATGAATTCTGTGCGGCGTCGGAGCCCAAGGCAATCTCCCACTGTCACGTCGATGCGTCCCGTGCGCGATAGGCACGGGTTATGGCCATCTGTGAGGGGGCGCCCACCCGTTTGGTACTCGAGTTCCGATCACCGTAATCGATCAATGTACAGATGTAAATGCTCAAGCGGAATTGACTCCTTACCGGGGGTGAGCGCCGGCGCGAGCGGTTGGTCCCGGCCTCCGAGGGGCATGATCGGGGTGTAGTGATGGCGGGACGGACTGTCACGGGGTGAACCGTCACACGCGTCCAGCAGGCCCTCCGGTGGGCCTTTCGCGAGGCGGAGCGGCTGCTCGCGGGCCATTGACGGAGGTCTTGCGCAGGCTTCGTATACAACATACTCTCCCCCGAGTCGCCGACTCGAGGAGCTGCCAATGTCGAACCTCTCCCTTAGCGAAACGAGCCCACGCAGGCTCCGTCCACTCCGGGCGGCGGTGGCGGCGGTCGCTCTGGCCTGCACCGTCGCGGCCTGCTCGCCGGTGTCGGAGAGCGGGGGCGACGGCAAGCCCGGCGAGAACCAGGCGGCCGGGCAGGACAACTTCGGTACGCCGGCGGACCCCGCCACGGTGAAGGACGGCGGCAAGCTGGTCATCGCCCTCTCCGCCGAGCCCGACGCGCTGGACCCGACCCTGTCCCGCAGCCTCTACTCGCGCTACGTCTTCCAGGCGATCTGCCAGAAGCTCTACGACGTGGACGAACAGGCGCAGGTCGTGCCGCAGTTGGCCACCGCGCTGCCCAGCACCAGCGGCGACGGCAGGACGGTCACCATCCCGCTGCGCCAGGGCGCGCGCTTCGCGGACGGGACGCAGTTCGATTCCGCCGCCGTCAAGGCCACCCTGCAGCGGCACCTGACCAACGCCCGGTCCGCGCGCAAGAGCGAACTCGGCCCGATCGAGAGCGTCGACACGCCGGACCCGCAGACCGTCGTCATCCACCTGAAGCAGCCGTTCGCGCCCCTGCTCGGCGCGCTGGCGGACCGGGCCGGCATGATCATGAGTCCGAAGGCGCTGCAGAGCCTGGGCGACGACTTCGCCTCCGCACCGGTCTGCGTCGGGCCGTTCAAGCTCGCCAAGCGGGTGCCGCAGAACTCCATCGACGTCGTGAAGGACCCGAACTTCTACGACACCGCCAAGGTCCACCTCGACGCCATCTCCTGGCACATCCTCAGCGACGCGAGCATCCGGGCCGCCAACCTGCGCTCCGGCGACGCCCAGGTCGCCGACAGCATCTCCACCCAGGATGTCGCCGCGCTGCGCGGGGAAGACTCGATCACGGTCCTGCAGTCGCAGTCGCTCGGCTACCAGGGTCTGACGTTCAACGTCGGGAACGTCGACGGCGTCGGCACCACGCCCAAGCCGATCAACCGCCCGATCGCCCAGAACGCGAAGATCCGGCAGGCCTTCGAGCACGCCATCGACCGGAAGGCGCTGGTCCAGGCCGTCTTCAACGGCTACCACGCGGTGGCCTGCTCGCCGATCTCGCCGGCGAGCCCGTTCTCGTCCCCCGAGGCCCAGAACTGCCCGCCGCACGATCCCGCCAAGGCTAAGCAGTTGCTCGCCGAGGCGGGCGTGTCGACGCCGCACCAGGTGACGATGCTCGTGTCGAACACGCCGGACTCGCTCCGCCTCGCCCAGGCCCTGCAGGCCATGGTCAAGGACGGCGGGTTCGACCTCAAGATCAACCCGGTGGAGTACTCCTCGCTCCTCGACGAGCAGGACCGCGGCAACTTCGAGCTGCTGCAGCTGGGCTGGAGCGGGCGGATCGACCCGGACGCCAACATCACCAACTTCGTCGGCACCGGCGGGAGCCAGAACGTCGCCGGCTACCGCAACCCGCAACTCGACGCCGTCCTCGACCAGGCCCGGCAGTCGACCAGCACCGACGAGCGCAAGAAGCTGTACGGGCAGGTGGTGACGATCCTCCAGCAGGACGACGCCCTGATCTACCTCTACCGGCAGCGCAACCTGACGGCCGTCTCCAAGCAGATCCAGGGCCTGCAGGTCTTCCCGGACGGCGTGATCCGCGCGGCCTTCGCCGGATACACCAAGTAGGTCTCATGGCCCGGTATCTGCTCACGCGCGCCTGGCATTCAGCGTTGACCCTGCTGCTGTCGACGGTCGTGGTGTTCCTCGGGGTGCGGGCGCTCCCCGGGGACCCCGCGCTCGCCCTGGCCGGGGAGGACCGGTCCCCGGAGGCGTTGGCGGCCATCCGCCACCACTACGGGCTGGACCAGCCGTTGCCGCTGCAGTTCGTGCAGTACGTGCAACGCGTGGCGCAGGGCGACTTCGGGGTCTCGATCCGCACCGGGACGCCGGTCTCGTCGATGCTCACCACCGCCCTGCCCGTCACGGTCGAGCTCTCCGTCCTGGCGATTCTCATCGCCGCGGCGCTGGGCGTCGGTGCCGGGGTGCTCGCGGCCGTCCGCCGCGGGCACCCGGCGGAGTGGCTGGCCAACGGACTGGCCCTGGTGGGCCTGTCGGTGCCGCACTTCTGGCTCGGGCTGCTCGCGATCCTCTACCTCTCGGTGGCAGCGGGACTCTTCCCGGCCTCCGGATTCGTGCCGCTGCTGGAGGACCCGGTGGACAACCTGCACCACCTCGTCCTGCCGGCGGTGATTCTGGGCACCGGTCTCGCCGCCATCATCATGCGGCAGACCCGATCCGCGATGCTGGACTCGCTCTCCTCCGACCACGTCCGTACGGCGAAGGCGAAGGGCCTCCCGCCCCGAGCCGTCATCACCCGGCACGCGCTGCGCAACAGCCTCATCGTGGTGGTGACCATCGTCGGCCTCCAGCTCGGCGGCCTGATCTCGGGAGCGGTCGTCACCGAGCAGATCTTCGGGCTGCCCGGCTTCGGCAAGATGACCATCGACGCGGTGTTCCAGCGGGACTACCCGGTGATCCAGGCGGTCGTCCTGCTCACCGCCACGGCGTACATCGTCATCAACTTCCTGGTGGACCTGCTCTACTCCGTGATCGACCCGCGTATCCGCGTGACAGGGGAGCCGGCATGACCGTTCTCACCGTCCCGACAGCGGACGTGACCGGCCCCGCCGGCATCAGCCGGCGTATCCGCGTCCTCCGGCGCCTGCGGCGGAACCCGCTCGCCGTCCTGAGCTTCGGCCTGCTCGCCCTCGTGGCGGTCGTCGCCCTGCTCTCGCCGTGGATCACCCCCTACTCGGTCGAGCAGACCGACTTCGCCCACACCTTCTCGCCCCCGGGCACCCCCGGCCACCTGCTGGGGACCGACGACCTGGGCCGGGACGTCCTGTCCCGGATCATGCTGGGCGCCAGGGCCTCCCTCCAGGTGGCACTGCTCGCCGTGGCCACGTCCCTGGTCGTCGGTGTGCCGCTGGGCCTGGCGGCCGGCTACTTCCGGGCCTGGGACGCGGTGATCTCGCGCTTCACCGACCTGCTGCTCGCCTTCCCGTTCCTGATCATGGCAGTCGGGCTGGCCGCCATCCGCGGAGCCAGCCTCACCAACGCCGCCGTGGCCATCGGGATCGCGCAGATTCCCGGCGTGATCCGGGTGGTCCGCTCGGACACCCTGCGGCTCAAGTCGCTGGACTTCGTCGCCGCGGCCGTGGTGGACGGCGCGAGCGACCTGTGGGTGCTCGCCCGGCACATCCTGCCCAACGCGACCTCGGTGATCCTCGTGCAGGCCACCGTCGCGATCCCGGCCGCGATCCTCGGCGAGGCGGTGCTCTCGTTCCTGGGCCTCGGCATCCAGCCCCCGGCACCCAGCCTCGGCACCATGCTGGCCACCGCCCAGCAGTTCGCCGCGCGCGCCCCGTGGGCGGCTGTCCTGCCCGGTGTCGTGATCATGGGCCTGGCGCTGGCGTTCAACGTCTTCGGCGACGCCCTGCGGGACGCCCTCGACCCGAAGGGAAACCGGCGATGACCACGGTCGAACCGGCGGACACCGCCGCCGCCCTCGGCACCCCGGTCCTGCAGGTACGCGACCTCTCGGTCTCGTTCCGCACCGAGGACGGAACCGTCTCGGCGGTCGACCGGGTGAGCCTGGACCTCGCCTCCGGCGAGATCGTCGGGATGGTCGGCGAGTCGGGCTGCGGAAAGAGCGTCACGGCGATGAGCCTCGCCGGCCTGCTGCCCGACAGCGCCCGGGTCTCCGGCTCGGTACGGCTGGAGGGCACCGAGCTGGTCGGCGCCCGCGAGCCGGTGCTGCGCCGCGTCCGCGGCAAGGACATCGCCTACATCTTCCAGGAGCCGATGACCTCGTTGAACCCGGTGCTCACCGTCGGCCGGCAGATCGGCGAGGTCCTCCAGGTCCACGAGCGGATGTCCCGGCGGGCCGCCCGGGCCCGCGCCGTCGAACTGCTGTCGCTCGTCGGGATCCCGTCCGCCGCGAAACGGGTCGACAACTACCCACACCAGCTTTCCGGCGGCATGCGCCAGCGCGTGATGATCGCGATGGCGGTGGCCTGCGGCCCGAAGGTGCTGGTGGCCGACGAACCCACCACGGCCCTGGACGTGACCGTCCAGGCCGGCATCCTCCAGGTGCTCCGGGACCTGCGGGACCGGCTCGGCACCACCATCCTCATCATCACGCACGACCTCGGTGTGATCGCCGACGTCGCCGACCGCGTCGTCGTCATGTACGCCGGGCGCGTGGTCGAGCGGGCACCCGTCACCGACCTGTTCGCGCACCCGTACCACCGGTACACCGCAGGGCTGCTGTCGGCGTCCCCGGTGCCCGGCGTGCACGCCGGCACCCAGCGGCTGCAGGAGATTCCCGGTCTCGTGCCGGTGCTGTCCACCCAACCCGACGCCTGCACCTTCGCGGACCGCTGCCCGGCCGCCGACGACCAGTGCCGGGACTCCGCCCCGCCGCTGGCGGTGGTCCCGACGGGGTCCGCGACCGCGGCGCCCGACCACCTCGCGGCCTGTTGGCATCCCAGCCCGAACCCCCGCACGCAGCCGGAGGAGGCCACGGCATGACGCCGCAACCGAACGCCCTCGACCTCGAGGACCTGGTCATGCACTTCGGGCCGGTGCGAGCCGTGGACGGCGTCTCCCTCACCATCCCCAGGGGCAGGGTCACGGCGCTGGTGGGGGAGAGCGGCTCCGGAAAGTCGACCGTGGGCCGCTGCGTCGTCCGGCTCGTGGAGCCCACGGCGGGCACGGTCCGGATCGCCGGCACCGACGTCACCCACCTGTCCCGGCGACAACTGCGTCGCCACCGCGGTGACGTGTCGATCGTCTTCCAGGATCCCGCCGGCTCGCTGGACCCCCGCATGCTCGTCGGCGAGATCGTGGCCGAGCCGCTGCGGCTGTCCGGCAAACGGATCTCCCGGCGCGACCGGGAGGCCCGCGTGGCCACCGAACTCGGCAGGGTGGGCCTGCGCGCCGAAGTGGCCCGCCGGTACCCCCACGAGCTCTCTGGCGGGCAACGCCAGCGGGTCAGCATCGCCCGGGCGCTGATCTCCGAGCCGAAGCTGCTCATCGCCGACGAACCCACCAGCGCGCTCGACGTGTCCGTGCAGGCCTCGGTGCTCAACCTCCTCGCCGACCTGCAACGGGACATCGGGTTCGCGTGCCTCTTCATCACCCACGACCTGTCCGCGGTCGAGTACCTGGCGGACCACATCGCCGTCATGTACCTTGGCCAACTCGTCGAGACGGGCTCTCGCGCGCAGATCTTCACCCGACCCGCCCACCCCTACACCCAGGCGCTGCTGGCGGCCGCGCCGGTGGCCGACCCGATCCACCAACGGCAGCGCGAACCGGTGCTGCTCGGCGACGACCTGCCGTCCGCGCTGGACCCGCCGTCCGGCTGCCGGTTCCGCACCCGCTGCCCGCTCGCGTTCGACCGGTGCGCGACGGAGGTACCGGCGCAGGTGGCGTTCGGTGACGGCGTGGCCGCGTGCCACCTGGTCCAGGCCGACGGAACACGGCCCGACGTCCGGGCCGCCGACACGAGTGAGGTGCTGTCTTGACGTTCACCACCAGGCCGACGCTGCAGGGAACCTTCGGGATGGTCTCCTCGACGCACTGGCTCGCGAGCCAGGCGGCCATGGGGATCCTGGAGCGCGGCGGGAACGCCTTCGACGCGGCGGTCACCGCCGGGTTCGTCCTGCACGTGGTCGAACCACATCTCAACGGACCGGGCGGTGAGGTGCCCGCCATCGTGGCCACGGCCCGGGACCGGCGCCCGAAGGTGCTCTGCGGGCAGGGGCCGGCGCCGGCCGGTGCCACGATCGCGCACTTCCGGTCCCTCGGGATGGAACTCATCCCTGGAGCCGGGCCGCTCGCCGCGGCCGTGCCCGGCGCCGTGGACGCCTGGCTGCTGCTGCTGCGCGACCACGGCACCCGGTCCCTCGAGGAAGTGCTGGAGCCGGCGATCGGCTACGCCGGTGCCGGCCACCCGCTGGTGGCCCGGGTCGGCGACACGGTGGCCGCCGTGCAGTCCCTGTTCGAGGAACACTGGCCCACCTCCGCCCAGCTCTGGCTGCGCAACGGCAAGCCGCCGGCGGCGGGCGAGCTGTTCGCCAACCCGGCGTACGCGCGGACCCTGCAGCGACTGGTCGACGCCGGTCGGGCGGCCGGCGCCGACCGGGAGGCGCAGATCGAGGCGGCCCGCCGTGCCTGGGGCCACGGCTTCGTCGCCGAGGCGATCGACCGGTTCAGCCGGCAACCGTTCCAGGACTCCAGTGGCCGTCCCCACGCCGGCCTGGTCACCGGCGCCGACCTGGCGGGCTACTCCGCCACCTGGGAGGACCCGGTCACGCTCGACTGGCACGGCTACTCGGTGGCGAAGACCGGCTTCTGGGGCCAGGGCCCGGTGCTGCTGGAGACCCTGGCCGTCCTCGAAGCGCTCGGCGACCCGCGGGCGTACGACCCGGGGACCGCGGCCGGCATCCACGCCCAGGCCGAGGCGTTGAAACTCGCCTTCGCCGACCGGGAGGCCTGGTTCGGCGACGGAGACGTGCCGGCGAAGGCCCTCCTGTCCCACGAGTACGCGCGGGAGCGGGCCGGCCTGATCGGGGATCGCGCCTCGACGCAACTGCGCCCCGGCCAGCCCGACGGCAGGCAGCCCCGCCTGCCGGCGTACGTGCGCCGCAGCGTCGGACGCCGGGACGACCTGGTGGACGCCACGACCGGGGAGCCGACGGTACGGGCGGACGGGGTGACCCGCGGCGACACCTGCCACGTCGACGTGGTCGACCGCTGGGGCAACATGATCTCCGCCACGCCCAGCGGCGGCTGGCTGCAGAGCTCTCCCACCATCCCCGAACTCGGCTTCCCGCTCGGCAGCCGCCTCCAGATGTTCTGGCTGGAGGAGGGGCTCGCCTCGTCGCTGGCGCCGGGGCGCCGGCCGCGTACCACGCTGAGCCCGACCATGGTGCACCGCGACGGCGAGCCCGTCCTGGCCTGCGGCACGCCCGGTGGCGACCAGCAGGACCAGTGGCAGCTGCTGTTCCTGCTGCGGCACCTCGCCGGTGGTCAGTCCCTGCAGGAGGCCATCGACGCGCCCGCGTGGCACACCATCAGCCTGCCGGGCTCGTTCTACCCGCGCGACATCGAGCCGGGCGTCCTGGTGGTGGAGGACCGGCTGGACGAGGACGTGCTGGCGGCGCTGCGCGGGTACGGGCACGAGGTGCGGCTGTCCGACTCGTGGAGCCTCGGCCGGCTCTGTGCCGTGACCCGCGACCCGGCAACCGGCGTGCTCGCGGCAGGAGCGAACCCGCGTGGAATGCAGGGCTATGCCTGCGGCCGGTGACCGCTACCGGACGCCGTACCCGCCTTCGGCGTTCTCGTACGCCGCCGCGAAAGCGGCATCGAGGTGGGCCAGCGCGGCCTGCTCGGCCCGGTCGCCGTCACCCGACTCGATCGCGTCGACCAGCTGAATGTGCTCGGCCCACGAGTGTGGCGCCCGTTCGGCGGCACCGAGCCGGAAGACCCATTGCACATGGAGGTAGAGGGCCTTGGCGATCGACGACAGCCAGGGGTTCCCGCTGATCGCGAGGATCCGCAGGTGCAGGGCGCTGTTCAGCTCGGCGACCCGGCGCAGGTCCTGCTGTTCCGTCGCCGCGCGGCCCTGCTCCAGCAGGGCTCGGAGGCCGGCCACGTCCGCCGCCGTCGCCCGCTCGGCCGCCAGCCGGGCCGCCAGCGTCTCCAGCCGCTGGCGAACGGCGAACATGTCCGCGATCGTGCCGCTGCTCGGGGAGGCGACCACCGCCCCGCGGCGGGGCAGGATCACCACGAAGCCCTCCGCCTCCGCCACCCGCAGCGCCTCCCGCACCGGGTTACGGGAGACACCGAAGTCCTCCGCCAGCCGGTCCTCGGTCAGCCGCTCCCCGGGAAGGTAGTCGCCGTCGATGATGGCGGTCCGCAACGCGGCGAGGACCTGGTCGCGTAGCGGCAGGTGTTGAGCGCCGAGCTTGCCCCGCAGGTCTTCAGCCAACCTGATCGCCTCTCCGTGAAACGTCCCAGACGAAGCGTATACGAAGAACAATTTCCCTAAGGATGGCCGAGAGTGCTGAGATCGCTGCCGAACGTCGTACGTTTCCGCCCAGCGGCGGAGGGCGAGCCGAACCTTCTGCGGCGCAGGCACGCCCTGGTGGTCGTGCTCACCTTCCTGACCGGCAGCGCGGACGCTGTCGGCTTCCTCGCCCTCGGCGGAGCCTTCTCCAGCGTCATGACCGGCAACATGGTCCTGCTCGGCCTCTCGGCGGGCAGCGGCCACGCCGAGCTCGCCCTGACCTCAGGCTGCGCCATCGTCAGCTTCATCATCGGCGTCCTCGCGGGCGCCCGCCTCGCCGGCTCGGCGCGGCCCGACGACCCCGTCTGGCCACGCCAGGTCACCCGCGCGCTCGTCCTGGAACTCCTGGTGTTCGTCGTCTTCCTCGTCGTCTGGGTGGTCAACCTGCCCCACCCGTCGGCGCAGCTCGACCTCGCGCTGCTCATGCTGTCCGCCACGGCGCTGGGAATCCAGAGCAGTGCCGTCCAACGGTTCGGCGTACCCGGCCTCTCCTCCACCTACCTGACCGGCACGCTGACGAGCCTGATCGCCGGTGTCGCCGCCCGGAGCCCGTGGCGGAAGCTGCGGCCCAGGGCGCACGTCCTGCTGGCCCTGATGACCGGCGCCGCGGTCGGCGCCCTGGTCGCCGTCCACCTGCCCGCATGTTCGCCGGTGCTGCTGCTCGTGCCACTCGTGTTCGTCATCGCCGTGTCCGCGCGCATGGCGGAATAACCACCTGCCCGCCACCGTGCCGGGTCCTCGTGAGACAGCGGCGGCGACCGCCGGAGCCGGCGCGGTCGGGCGCGACGCCGCCGGCGAGCTTGACCCATGTCACGCGGCGGCGCGCTGTTGTTAGTGTCGATCGTGGTGGTCTGCATCGGCAGGCGG
>NZ_JBEYER010000059.1:0-46489 GCF_040634005.1 Micromonospora sp. NPDC007271 | reverse complement strand
GCGGGCCAAGAACCACCTGCTGGAGGCGAACCTGCGGCTGGTCGTCTCGCTGGCCCGGCCGGGGCGCCGCCGGGCACGTGACCGGCCGGGGCGCCGCCGGCGAGATTCCGCCCGGTGCCGTCGCGACGGCGGGCGGCCTGGCGGCCCGCCAGGCAGCGCTGGTCGCGGCGCTGGTCGCCGGTGCGCCGCTGCCACCCCGGTTCGCGCCGGCCCCGGTGAAGGCGGCCCGCCGGGCGCTGCTGCGCAAGCGCGCGGGCGAGGTGGCCCGGCACTGGCCGCTGCTCGCCGCCGGTCTCGGCGCGGCCTGGCCGGCGACCTTCGCCGAGTGGGCGGCCGGCCGCCCCGGCAACGGGTCGCTGCGCGACGGCTGGGACCTGGCCCGGGAGCTGCGCGACCGCGGCACGCTGCCGCCGCTGGGCGCGGAGGAGCTGGCCACCCGCGAGGCCGCCGCCCGCTACGACGGCCGCAACCCGCCCCGGCCCCGCCGGCTGCCGGCCGTCGCCCGGGCCGGCGGCGCCGTCGCGCTGCAGCTCGCCGGCCGGGTACGCCTGCTCCGCCCGGCCGGTCGATGAGCCGGGTGGCCGGCCGATCCCGGGGTACGGCAGGATCGGCCTCATGGATCTCGGACTCGCCGACCGGGTGTACGTGCTGACCGGCGCCTCCCGCGGCCTCGGCTTCGCCACCGCCCAACACCTCGTCGCCGACGGCGCCCGGGTGGTGATCTCGGCCCGCGTACCCGAACAGGTGGCCGCGGCCGTCGAGGCGCTCGGCGGGCCGGAGCGGGCGATCGGGCTGACCGCCGACCTGACCGACCCCGGCACCCCGCAGCGGCTGGTCGCCGCCGCCCGCGAGCAGTTCGGCCGGCTCGACGGGGCGCTGATCTCGGTCGGCGGGCCGCCTCGGGGCACCGCCGCCCAGATCACCGACGAGCAGTGGCGGGCGTCCTTCGAGACGGTCTTCCTGGGCAGCGTCCGCGCCACCCGTACGGTGGCCGCCGCGCTCACCGGCGGCGGCGCGATCGGCCTGGTCCTCTCCACCTCGGCGCGCGGGCCGGTGCCCGGGCTCGGCATCTCCAACGGTTTGCGTCCCGGCCTCGCCGGGGTCGCCAAGGACATCGCCGACGAGTACGGCCCGCGTGGCGTACGGGTGTTCGGCCTGCTGCCCGGCCGGATCATGACCGACCGGAACCGGGAACTCCTCGCCGCCAGTGGCGATCCGGAGCGGGCCCGCGCGGAGGCGGAGGCCGGCATCCCGCTGGGTCGGTTCGGCGAGCCGGGCGAGTTCGGCCGGGTGGCCGCCTTCCTGCTCTCCCCCGCCGCCGGTTACGTCACCGGGGTCACCGTGCCGGTTGACGGCGGCGCGTTGCGCGGCCTGTGACGGCGGGCCGGTGAGCGGGCATCGCCGATCCCGGGACGCCTGGCCCGGAGGCGCCACCGGCGCGACGGGGCCCGGCGCGGCCGAGCCGGGGCCGGCGGACCGCACGTCGGCCACCCGGCGGCATCCCCGGCCCACGAAGGAAGAGCTCGCGGCGGCGGCCGACAAGCTGCTGCCGGACGTGATCGGCCCCGGGCTGGACGTGCTCTTCGTCGGGATCAACCCGGGGCTGTGGTCGGCGGCGACCGGCTGGCACTTCGCCCGGCCGGGCAACCGGTTCTGGCCGGCCCTGCACCGGGGCGGTTTCACCCCGCGCCAGCTGCACCCCAGTGAGCAGGACGAACTGCTCACCCTCGGCCTGGGCATCAGCAACCTGGTGGCCCGGGCGACCGCCCGGGCCGACGAGCTGACCGCCGGGGAACTGGTGGCCGGCGCGGCGGAGCTGACCGGCAAGGTCGAGCGGTACGGGCCGCGCTGGGTGGCGGTGGTCGGGGTGACCGCGTACCGGATCGGCTTCGCCCGGCCGAAGGCCGGCTTCGGCCCACAGCCGGAGCCGCTCGGCGGCGCCCGACTGTGGGTGCTGCCCAACCCGAGCGGGTTGAACGCACACTTCACCCCGGAAACGCTCGGCGCCGCCTTCGCGGAGCTGCGGGCGGCGGTGGGCGCCTAGTTGGCTGCGGCGGGCGGCACCGGCTCCTGCGCCACGTAGGTGCCGAGCGGCACCGTGCTGACCACCGGCTGCGGCTGCTCCGGCTCGGCGTAGGGGGCCGGGGAGTCGGTCACCGCGAACTGGGTGCGGTACAGCTCGGCGTAGAGGCCGCCGACGGCGACCAGTTCCTCGTGCCGGCCGCGCTCGACGATCCGCCCTTCGTCGAGGACGAGGATCTGGTCGGCGTCGCGGACGGTGGAGAGCCGGTGTGCGATCACCAGCGCGGTACGCCCGGTCAGCGCCACGGACAGCGCCCGCTGCACCGCCGCCTCGCTCTCCGAATCCAGGTGGGCGGTGGCCTCGTCGAGGATCACGATCGACGGTGCCTTGAGCAGCAGCCGGGCGATCGCGATGCGCTGCTTCTCGCCGCCGGAGAAGCGGTAGCCCCGCTCGCCGACCATGGTGTCGAGCCCGTCGGGCAGGGCACGGACCAGGTCGGCCACCTGGGCGCCGGCCAGGGCGGCCCAGATCTCGTCGTCGGTGGCGTCCGGCTTGGCGTAGCGCAGGTTCTCCCGGATGGTCTCGTGGAACAGGTGGGAATCCTGGGTGACCACGCCGATCTCGTCGCGCAGCGAGGCGAGGGTGGCGTCCCGCACGTCGACGCCGCCGACCAGCACCTGGCCGTCGGTGACGTCGTAGATCCGGGAGATCAGCATGGACAGCGTCGACTTGCCGGCGCCGGAGGGGCCGACCAGGGCCACCATCTGCCCGGGCTCGACGGTGAACGAGACGCCCTTGAGCACCGGCTCGTTGACCGTACGGTCCAGCGCGGCGACCTCCTCGAGCGACGCGAGGGACACCTCGGCGGCGCTCGGGTAGCGGAACCGCACGTCGCGGAACTCGACCCGGCCGCTGCCGCGAGGCACCGGCACCGCGTCGGGCTTCTCCTCGATCCCGGGGTGCAGGTCGAGCACCTCGAAGACCCGGTCGAAGGAGACCAGCGCGCTCATCACGTCGACCCGGACGTTGGAGAGCGCGGTGAGCGGCCCGTAGAGCCGGGTGAGCAGCAGCGCGAGCTTGACCACGGTGCCGGCGCTGACCGCGCCGGCGACGGCGAGCCACCCGCCCAGACCGTACGTCAGGGCCTGGGCGAGGGAGGCGACCAGCAGCATGGCCACGAAGAAGGTCCGCGAGTACATGGCGGACTGGATGCCGATGTCCCGGACCCGCTCCGCGCGGCCGGCGAACCGGGCCGCCTCCACGTCGGGCGAGCCGAAGAGCTTGACCAGCAGCGCCCCGGCGACACCGAACCGCTCGGTCATCGTGGCGTTCATCTTCGCGTCGAGGTTGTACGACTCGCGGGTGATCTCGGCGAGCCGCCGGCCGACCCGGCGGGCCGGGATGATGAAGATCGGCAGCAGCACCAACGCCAGCAGGGTGATCTGCCAGGAGAGGATGAGCATCGCGCCGGCGGTGAGCACCAGCTGGATGACGTTGCTCACCACCCCGGACAGGGTGGAGGTGAACGCCCGCTGGGCGCCGAGCACGTCGTTGTTGAGCCGGCTGACCAGCGCGCCGGTCTGGGTGCGGGTGAAGAACTGCAGCGGCATCCGCTGGACGTGGTCGTAGACCCGGGTCCGCAGGTCGAGGATGATGCCCTCGCCGATCCGGGCCGAATACCACCGCTGGGCCAGGGAGAAGAGCGCATCGGCGACGGCCAGCGCGGCGATGATCAGGGCGAGCCGGACCACCGTCGAGCCCGCGTCGGGGCGGCGGGGGGGCGAGATCGCGTCGATGATGTCACCGGCGAGCAGCGGGGTGGCCACCCCGATCACCGCGGCGATCACCACGGTGAGCAGGAAGATGACGATGTCGCGCCGGTAGGGCCGGGCGAACGCGACGATGCGTCTGGCGGTGCCGCGCTTGAGCTGATGGGTTGCGACCTCGTCCTGGTTGCGCATCGACCGGAGCATGCTCCAGCCAGCCATGCCGCCACCGGCCATGTGGTTGGACACTCGTCACCTCCGGGTCGTCGGGCAGCCCTGGGCCGTCGGGTCAATTCTCCCGACCACTACGACAACCTCGCGAGTAACCCGGATCTTCCCGAACGGTCCTTACTATTCTCCGCGCCCGGTTAGCTCGCGCAGCCGCCGGGTCTGCGCCTCGCGCTCGGCTCGCTGCTGATCCGCGTGCGTACGCCCGGCCGCGCCAGCGAGCAGCGCCTTGATCTCCACGATCGCGTCGCGGCTGTTGGCCAGCAGGCCCGCGGTCAGGTCCCGCACCGCGGCGTCCAGCTCCGCGTGCGGCACCACCAGGGTGGCCAGGCCGACCCGGTCCGCCTCGGCGGCGTCCATCCGCCGGCCGGTGGCGCAGATCTCCAGCGCGCGGGAATAGCCGACCAGCTCGACGAGACGCTTGGTGCCGGCCAGGTCGGGGACCAGACCGAGGGTCACCTCGGCCATGGAGAGCTTGGCGTCCTCGGCGAGCACCCGCAGGTCGCAGGCGAGGGCGAGCTGGAACCCGGCACCGATCGCATGCCCCTGCACGGCGGCGACGGAGATCACGTCGGGGCGGTGCAGCCAGGTGAAGCCGGCCTGGTACTCGGCGATCCGGTCGGCGCACTCCTGCTCGGGCAGGGTGGCGAGTTCGGCGAACGAGCCCGGGCCGGCGGCGCCGGCCACGGACAGGTCGAGGCCGGCGGAGAAGGCCCGCCCCTCGCCACGCACCACGATCACCCGGACGTCGCCGGGCAGCTCGCGGGAAAACTCGCTCATCGCGCGCCACATCGTCGGGGTCTGCGCGTTGAGCACGTCGGGCCGGCACAACGTGACCGTCGCTACCGGCCCGTCGCAGTCGAGTCGTACTCCGGTCGTTGCGGAGGTCACCGGACCATCCGGAGCGCGACGCTGATGGACGACGCTGGTGAGCGGGTCACGCCTTCTTGCGGCGCCGGGCACCGCCACGCTGCCGCAGCTGCACCCCGGACTCGGTGAGCACCCGGTGAATGAACCCGTAGGATCGGCCGGTCGAGGCCGCGAGCGCACGGATGCTCTCACCCGAGGTGTACCGCTTTACCAGGTCCTTGGCGAGCGTCTGGCGCTCGGCTCCGACGATCCGGCGACCCTTCTCAGTGCTGGTGGCTGTGCCGGTGGCTGCCATGCTGATTCCTCACGTCCCAGACTGTGCGGTTCGGATACGGTCCCACCTATTAGACCGCCTCGAACGATCATGCGCCAGATATCAACTCTTCGCCAACCGACACGCTATGCAATGTCAGCTTCCCGATAGCGTGATTCTTCTGACCGGTCAGCCCGATCCGACCAGGTGGATCATGGCGGGCCGACCGGCCGGTGGACCCGTACCCCGCGGTGCCGGGTGCGGGTCAGGCGAGTTCGACGAGTTCGAGCAGGTCGTCGCTCCAGGCGTCCTCGTCGCCGTCGGGCAGCAGGATGGCCCGGTCGGGCTTGAGTGCCGTCACCGCGCCCGGGTCGTGGGTGACCAGCACGATCGCCCCCGGGTAGCGGGCGATGGCGTCGAGCACCTGCTCCCGGCTGACCGGGTCGAGGTTGTTCGTCGGCTCGTCGAGCAGCAGCACGTTGGCGCCGGAGCAGACCAGGGTGGCCAGGGCCAGGCGGGTCTTCTCGCCGCCGGAGAGCACCCCGGCCGGCTTGTCGACGTCCTCCCCGGAGAAGAGGAACGCGCCGAGGATCTTGCGCAGGTCGGTGTCGGTCTGCTCCGACGCGGCGCTGCGCATGTGCTCCAGGATGGTCCGGTCCACGTCCAGGGTCTCGTGCTCCTGGGCGTAGTAGCCGAGCCGCAGGCCGTGCCCGGGGCGTACCTCGCCGGTGTCCGGTTCGAGCAGGCCGCCGAGGATCCGCAGCAGGGTGGTCTTGCCGGCGCCGTTGAGGCCGAGGATGGCCACCCGGGAGCCGCGGTCCACCGCCACGTTGACGTCGGTGAAGATCTCCAGCGACCCGTACGACTTGGACAGGCCGGCGGCGGTGAGCGGGGTCTTGCCGCACGGCGCCGGGGTGGGGAAGCGCACCTTCGCCACCTTGTCCGCGACGCGTACCTCTTCCAGGCCGCTCAGCAGCTTCTCGGCCCGCCGCGCCATGTTCTGCGCGGCGACCGTCTTGGTGGCCTTGGCCCGCATCTTGTCGGCCTGGGCCATCAGCGCGCCGGCCTTCTTCTCGGCGTTGGCCCGTTCCCGGCGACGGCGCCGCTCGTCGGTCTCCCGCGCCTCCAGGTACGCCTTCCAGCCCAGGTTGTAGACGTCGACCACCGAGCGGGTGGCGTCGAGGAACCAGACCTTGTTGACCACCGCCTCCAGCAGCGACGCGTCGTGGGAGATCACGATCAGGCCGCCCTTGTGGTTGCCGAGGAAGCCGCGCAGCCAGGTGATCGAGTCGGCGTCCAGGTGGTTGGTCGGCTCGTCGAGCAGCAGGATGCCGCCGCCGTTCTCACCGGCGTCGCGGAACAGGATCCGGGCCAGCTCGACACGCCGGCGCTGACCGCCGGAGAGGGTGCCGATGGTCTGGGCCAGGGCCCGGTCGGGCAGGCCGAGGTTGGCGCAGATCCGGGCCGCCTCGGCCTCGGCCGCGTATCCGCCGAGCGAGGCGAACTGGTCCTCCAGCGCGCCGTAGCGGCGGACCAGGCGCTCGTCCTCGGCCCCCTCGGCGAGCCTGGCCTCCAACTCCTTCATCTGCGCCATGAGCACGTCCAGGCCACGCGCGGAGAGCACCCGGTCCCGCCCCGTGACGTCCAGATCGCCGGTACGCGGGTCCTGTGGCAGGTAGCCGATCGCGCTGCGCCGGTCGACCTGCCCGGCGTACGGCTGGCCCTCCCCCGCCAGCACCTTCAGCGTGGTGGTCTTGCCGGCGCCGTTGCGGCCCACCAGGCCGATGCGGTCGCCCGGCTGCACGCGCAGCGTGGTGTCGGACAGCAGGATCCGGGAACCGGCGCGCAACTCCAGGCCGGTGGCAGTGATCATGTCGGGGTACTCGCTCTCGGGGTTCCGGAAGGGCTGATTCAGGGCACGCGAAAGCGCCGGCGGGTCATCATTTCCCGTCGGCGCGGGGCCGTTCAGCCTTCGCAGCGCAGCACGGGGCAAGTGTAGCGGGCGCCCCCTACCCTTTCCCCCGGATTACCGGGCAAGATCATCGGGTATCGGAAACGCCGCCCGGACCCGGTCCGGTGCCACAACCACCACAGACGGACAAATCGGCGATCGGGGTCAACATGGAGCTGAACGAGAAGGCGGAGATCGACACCAGCCAGGTGGACGATCGGCGAGGGTCCGGCGGCGGCGGTGGCATGGGCATCCCGATCCCGATCGGCGGCGGGCGGGGCGGGATCGTGGGCATCATCATCGCCGTGCTCGTCGCCCTGGTGGGTGGCGGCTTCGGCCTCAACGCGCTCGGCGATGGCGGCTCCGACCAGGGCGACAACACCTCGCTGGAGCAGAAGTGCTCCGCCCAGGACGCGCTCGAGCAGCTCGACTGCCGCAACACCCTCTACGTCAACTCGATCCAGGCGTACTGGCGGACCGCCATGCCGGAGGTCTTCGGCCAGCAGTACCAGCCCGCCAAGACCGTCTTCTTCAGTCAGGCGGTGCGTACCGGCTGCGGCGCGGCCGACTCCGGCGTCGGGCCGTTCTACTGCCCGGCCGACCACCTGGTCTACATCGACCTCACCTTCTACCGGCTCCTCGCCGACCAGCTCGGCGCCAAGGGCGAGTTCGCCCAGCCGTACGTGCTGGCCCACGAGTACGGCCACCACGTGCAGAGCCTGCTCGGCACCGAGGCGCAGATGCGCCGCCAGCAGCAGCGTGACCCGGCCAACGCCAACGCGCTCTCGGTGCGGCTGGAGCTGCAGGCCGACTGCTACGCGGGCGTCTGGGCGAAGGGCGCCACCGGCACCGGGGACGCGAAGGGCCAGAAGATCTTCAAGAGCATCACCGAGCAGGACATCCAGCAGGCGATCGACGCCGCCGAGAAGATCGGCGACGACGCGATCTCCAAGCGCGCCGGCCGGCCGGTGAACCCGAACGAGTTCACCCACGGCACCTCCCAGCAGCGCACGCAGTCGTTCACCAGGGGCTGGTCCACCGGCGACCCGAAGTCCTGCAACACCTTCGGCACCGGCAGCTAGCCCGCCGCTCCCGGGGCGGGGTCGCGGACCAGGATCCGTACCGCGCGGGCGGCGGCCACCGCACCGACCAGCACCGCGTGCCGGGGCTCGGGCACATCGAGCAGCCGGTCGGCGCGCAGCGCGGCGAGCGGGGCCAGCCGTCGGTCGGCCAGCACGCCCTCCACGGCCCGCCGGTCACCGCCGCAGACCAGCGCGGCCAGCGTCGGCGCCTCCGGCAGCAGCAGCCGTACGGCCAGCTCCGCCGCGTCGCCCAGCGCCGCCTTCGCCTGGTTGTCCCGCCGTCGGGCGAAACGCTGCTGCGACCAGCCACCCGCGGCGGTGCGCCCCTGCACGTAGCGGGTGTCCACCTTGGAGACGGTCAGCTCGGTCCCGTCGGCCACGCCGACCGCCACCGCGCCCTTGCGCGCCAGCAGCAGGCCGAGCCGCCGCGGCGCGCCGGCGGCGGCCACGAACCCGGGTACGTCGGCGCTCCCGGGAGTGCCGGGCGGGGTGTGCAACTCGGCGGTCGCCCCGTCCGGGGCGGCGAGCAGCAGGCCGTACCCCTCGACGGTGGTGGTGGGCGGGCCGTGCCGGTCGGCGAAGCCCTCGACCCAGCGAGCGACGCGGGCCGGGTCGACCTCGACCCACCGGCCGCCCCCGGCTGCGGGTCGGCTGGTCACCACTCGACCGTACGGCACGGCGGAAAATGGAACGCGGGAGGACACCGCGACCGGCGTCCTCCCGCGCTACCTGTCGGTCAGTGGACGGTGAGGTTGCCCGCCGTCAGGTTGACCTCGTCGGTCCCGCTCCCCGTCCAGTCGGACGAGAAGACCAGGGCACCGCCGTTCCACAGGGTGATGCCGACGGTGTCGTTCTTCCCGGGGGCGCCCCGGTCGGTCACCGTCACTGCCAGCATGAGGCCGCTGGCCACCACCTTGCCCCTGCTGTCGTACAGGCTGGCCCGGTAGCGCACCTGGCCGACCTTGCCCGCCGAGGTGATGCCGAGCCCGTCGACGGTGTTGGCCTTGATCGTGTAGGACTGGCCGCCGGAACGGAACGCGATCTCGGCCTCGCCCGACGCGGCCTTCTTGCCCGGGCCGGGCATCGCGGTCAGGTCCACCGCGACCTTCGACTTCGCGTCGGCCGGGTACGCCCCCGCCGAGCGGGCGACGGTGATCTCGCCGTCACCGGTGAGGAAGCCGCCGTCGGAGACCGCGACCGTCACCTGCGTGGTGGTGCTGCCCGTGTAGTACCCACCGACCGTCGCGGTGACGGTGTGCGTACCCTCCGGCAGGGTGGCCTCGCACGCCGCGGAGGCGCTCGTGGTCTCCGTGCCGAGCAGTTCCAGCGCGCCGGTGCAGAGCGTCACGCCACCCTCGGTGAAGGTGACCGTGGCGTTGCGGATGTCACCGGCGGTGGTGTCCGTCGCCGAGGACAGCACCGAACTGTCCCGGACGACGGACCGCAGCAGCGCCTTGCCGGAGGCACCGCTGGTCGCGGTGCTCACCAGCGTGTCACCGGCCCAGGTCGCCGCCGCGTCCTCGGCGGTGACCGTGATGGTGAACGAGGTGCTGCCGGCCAGGCCGGTGCCGTCGGAGACGGTCACGGTGACCGGGTAGTCGCCCGGTGCCGCCGCGGCGGTACCGGCAACGGTCCAGCTGCGCGTACCGGGCAGGGTGTCGGTGCCGGAGGTCGCCGAGACGGCCAGCGACAGGCCCGCGGGCAGGCCGGACGCGGACGCGGCCAGCCCGGCGCCGGCGGTGTCGCCGTCGGTCGCCGTGACGGTGACGGTCGGCGCGAGCGCGTCACTGTACTGGACGCGGGCCCCGCCGGCCGGGGCGTCGTTGGTGACGACCGGGACGGACCGGATGGTGAAGTCGGCGTCGTTGACGTCGAAGAAGACGTTTCCGACTGCCTCGATCTTGATCCGGGCCTGCTTGGTCGCCACGTTGGGCAGGGTCACCGTCGCGCTGCCGTTGTTCGGGGTGCTCTCGGCCAGCACGTACGGGAAGGTGAGCCCGCCGTCGGCGGACAGCGAGATCTTCACCTGGCTGGCGTTCACCGGCGCCGCGTCGGTGCCGGCCACGTCCCAGGTGACGGTCTGGGTCGAGCCACCGTCGAGGACAGCGGCGGAGTCCTGCGAGATGACCAGGAACGGCCCGGCGTTCGGGGCCAGCACCAGCGCGACGTCGGCGCTGCCGATGCCGCCGCCACCCAGCCGCCCGTCCCGGGCGGTGAGCTTGAAGTGCAGGGTCCGGTCGTTGCTGAAGCCGACCCAGTCCCGGGTGGGCAGGAACTCCGAGTAGCAGTCGACGATCGCCGCCGGCACGTTCGAGGCACCACCGGTGGGCGGCGGGGCCGGCGCGGCCGGGCAGGCGCCCGTCCTGGCGTTCGTGTTGCCCGCCAGGATCTGCTTCATGTCCGGGAAGACCCGGGTCGAGTTGGTCGTGACGTGGTTCTGACCCGGCGAGTGGTACTTCAGGGTGTCTTCCGGCGTCACGTTCGCCGCCTCACCGAACACCCGGAACAGCGGACCGTTGATCTTGGTGTTGTTCATCAGCGCGGTGCCGGCGGTGGCGCCCCGGTCGTTCTGCTCCCACATGTACGTCACCGCGTCGCCGTCGGCGTCGGTGGCGCTGCCGGTCAGCGCGAACGGGGTACGCACCGGGATGGTGACGCTGCCCGGCACGGTGACCACCGGCGCGTGGTTGGCGGTCTCCTCGACCAGGTAACCACCGTTGTCGATGGCGCCGCCCTTGGCCGTCTCACCGACGAAACCGGAGGCACCCTCGAAGTTGGTGAGTTCGAGCGAGGCGACGTTGGTGTTGGCCAGCGTGCCGCCGAAGGTCACCTGGAAGCCCGTGTCGTCCAGCGTGCCGCTGCCGCCGAAGGCGGCCACGGTGACGGTCGCACCGGCCGGCCAGCCGGCGGTCCCCTCGATGGCGGCCTTGATGCCGGCGGTGGTGTAGTTGGCACCCCGCACGATCGGCGCCGAGTCGTTGCCGTTGTAGCGGACCCGGAACGAGGCACCGTTGGTGTTGAAGCCGTACAGCGAGACGGTCTGCACCTCGCTGATCGCCGGACGGTTCGCCGTGACGTACGTGGTGATCTCGGTGTAGCTGCGGTGCGACCAGTACGGGTCGGTGTGCGGCTGGAGGTTGTCCTGCTGGCAGATGCCGGCGTACGCCATGATGGACGAGCCGCTGCCCGGCTCGTACGAGTTGGCCGCGCTCCGGTTGCCGCCCGAGCAGTTGTACTGGGTGCCGTTGAAGGTGTGGTTGCCGGCGAACTGGTGGCCCATCTCGTGTGCCACGTAGTCCACGGCGTAGTAGTCACCGATCGGCTGCGGCAGACCGGTGCAGCCGCGCGCCTTGCCGTCGCCGCCGATCACGCCGAGGCCGGCCACGCCGCCGCCGTTCACGCCGAGCCCGATGTGGCCCACTTCGTAGTTGCTGGCGCCGACGAGCTGACCGAGCACGATCCGGTTGCGGTTCAGCGTGCCGCTGCCGCAGGAGCTGATCTGCGCCGGGGTGAAGCACGCGGCCGCGCCGCACGGGCCGTTCGGCTCGGTGGCCAGCGCCGGGGTGTTCAGGTTGGTCTTGTCGGTGTCGTTGATCAGCACGAGCCGGATCGCGGTCTCGTCCTCGTAGATCTGGGTGACCCGGTTCATCAGCGTGACCTTGGCGGCCGTGACGTTCTCCGCGCCGAAGAAGTTGGCGTAGGACGGGTCGGTCACCAGCGCCACCCGGTAGGTGCGCAGCTTCACCAGCGGCCCGGCCGGCGCCTCGGCAGCGGCCGCCGCGATCTCGTCCGCCAGGGCGTGCGCCTCGTGCGCCACGTCCTCGCGCTCGACGAACTCGCCGTGCGGGTTCTCCAGGTCGCGGGCGAAGTAGCTCGCGTACAGGCTCTGGTCGAGGTGGTAGTACGGGTCGACGTACCAGTTCCCGGCCCCCGAGCGGACCGAGGCGTGGAAGCCGAGCGGAGTGAGATCCGCCCGGATGGTCGCGCTCGGGTCGTCCACGCCCTTGCCGGCGTACGTGGTGATCTCGGGGTGCTTCGCCGCCAGCCCGGCTTCCATCACGGGTGAGTTCACCAGCTCGAAGCGCTGGAACGTCCCGTCCGGCGCGGGCAGCGACACGATCTGCCGCTGCTCGCGCAGCGCCTTGCCGCGCTCCCGCGGAGCCTTGTCGAGGGTGCTCTTCAGGCTGCCGCGGTCCAGGGTGAACGCGGCGAGCCGCTCGGCCTTGACGGTGGCCTTCTTACCGGCCCTGGTCGGTGCCGGCTTGCCGTCCACCTTGTGCCACGGGCCGTTGGAGGACGGGGCCGGGCTGGCCGCCGCAGGGGCCGTCAGCGCCGGCAGCGCCGCCGCTACCAGCGCGGCGGCGAGTAGTGTTGCGATCCGCCCACGCCGCGGCCGACCGTCTCGTGCACGGCGCTGCGGCAGACGCATCAGGGTGATCCTCAAGACATCTCCCTGCTCGGTGAGGAATGGTGGCGCCGTCGCGCCGCCCGGGGTCGGCGGCGCGCGCACGGCTGATCCACAAGTTGGTCAGAGACCCTAAACGGACGACGGACTCTCAGCATCCACCGAACAGGTGAGGCCGTCCTGACAGGACGTCGGCTGCCCGGGTCCGCCAGGTGATCGTCGGCGTGCGCCGGCGATGGTGCGCGCGGGGGCGGCCGTCCCGACGGCCGAGCATCGGTGATCGGAAATGTGAAGAAGGCCGGTGCGTTCGACAGTCAGACCTGCCGATTCGACCGATGCCGGCGTAACACGACCGAAGATCAATTGTCATGAGACTGTCATAGTCCATGGCGGGATCAGCCAGCTCCCGGCGAGCTCAGCAGCACGGCGACGGCGAGCGCGGCGATGATCGCGCTGGACGCCAGCGCCGTGAGCAGCCGACCCCGCGGGCCGGTGAGGGCCCGGCCGACCAGCGTGCCACCCCCGGCGATCAGCAACTGCCAACTGGCCGAGGCCAGGAAGGCCCCGAGCACGAACAGCCCGGCGGCCACTGCCTCCGAGCCGCCCGGGTCGCCCCGGCCCAGGACGAGCGCCGCGAAGTAGACGACGGTGGCCGGGTTGAGCAGGGTCAGGGCGAGAATGGCCAGGTAGGCCCGGGCCGGGGTGTCCAGCCCGCGCCGCACCACCTGGGGACCGGCCGCGGCGGGCGGCCGCAGCGCCCGCCACGCGCCGTGCCCGGCGAGGACGAGCAGCACCGCCGCCGCGACCAGCCGCAACGGATCGGCGAACGGGGCGAGCAGGCCGGCCAGCGCGGCACCGCCGAGGGCCGCCACCGCGGCGTAGACGCCGTCGGCGGTGGCGACCCCGAGCGCCGCGGCCGCGCCGACACGGAACGAGGTACGGGCACTGAGCCCGAGGATGAGCACCGCGATCGCGCCGACCGGGACGGCGACGCCGTAGCCGGCCACCAGACCGGCGAGGAACGCCCCGGTCACGACGGCAGCGGGATCGCCTCCGACCGGAAGCGACGCTGCTGTCGACCGGCCCGAGGAGCCGACGGTACGGGCAGCGTTCGCATCGTCTTGATCGTCACGCGGACATCATCGGCGCCGGCCCCACGCCGGTCCACCGCATTTCGACCCGGCCACCGCCACCGCTACATCGGCCGGGCGCGCTTCCACGATCTGGCGCTGGCACGGCGGTCGCGGGCCGACAGCGGTGACCGGCTCCAGGTCTGGTGTTCGCCGAAGACCGCGACCTGGCCGTCGGCGAGGTCGGCGCAGCCGGCGAGGTGCGGGTGTCGCTGCACCAGCTCACCGAGGAACGCCAGGCAGAGGTCATCCGCGCGGTATCCGCGCTCGTCGAGTACGTCGTAGCAGCCCTGGTCCACGGCCACGTGAGCGACGGGGCGGGCGCCGGCAGCTACCGCGCGGGTGGCCAACGCCCAGGAGTCCGGACCCACCGGGAACGGGAAGTCCGGTTCCAACTCGCCGACCAGGCGCCAGCCGCCGGCCGGGTGCTCCTCGACGGGCAGCCAGGAGAAGGCCTGGCGGTTGCGGCTGCTCGCCGTGGCTCCTTCCGCCCAGGGCCACCGGCCCGTACGGTCCGGCCACACCAACTGTTGGAACGGCACCGCGGATCCTCGATAGAAGCGGTACGCCGTGCCGAAGAGAGCGTCGTGCCAGGAGTCGTGCACCGGCCGAAGCTGGGTGGGGAAGTCCTCGATCACCCCGTGGAACGGCTCGTTCCCGCCGGGCCAGCCATGTTCGCGGGCGTGCTCCACGTAGTCGTTGAGCCAGTGCTGCATGCCCTGGCCTTCCAGCCCGAACATCACCGCCTCGGGGCGGCGGAACGTGTGCCACAGCCCGATGGTGTACGCGAAGTCCAGTCCCCCGGCCACCCACAACACGGACCAGCCGTTCTTACGAACCTTCTCGACAATGCCGCCGTCCCGGCCCGGGGCGCTCCCGCTGCAGATCAGGCACGAGCAGTCCTCAATCACCACCCGCCGACCTTAAGCGACGTCTCGACCGGCTATCCGTCCCGCCGTTCGGAAGGCGCACCAACTGGTCGCCGCCCGGCCATGATCAAGGTCACGGGCCCGGGGAGATATGGTGCGTCGATGGAGGAGCTGAATCGCCTGTTTCGCTTGGCCGCCGACCACGCGGCCGACTACCGGCGGTCGTTGCCGGGCCGTCCGGTCGGGGTGCCGATCGACCAGGCTGCACTGACCAAGGCGTTCTCCGGCCCGTTGCCCGCCGCGCCCTCCGCTGCGGAGCAGGTGCTGACGGAGCTGGTCGCCGCAGCCGAGCCGGGCCTGGTCGCGAGCGCCGGACCCCGGTACTTCGGGTTCGTCGTGGGCGGTGCGTTGCCGGCGGCAACCGCGGCCGACATCCTCGCCGCAGGTTGGGATCAGGTCGCGTTCAACGCCGTCATGTCACCGGCCGCCATCGCCGCCGAGGCCGCCGCCGGCGACTGGCTGAAGGAGCTGCTCGGGGTCCCGGCGTCGGCGTCGGTCGGTTTCGTCACCGGTTGCCAGGCGGCGAACACCGCCGGGCTCGCCGCCGCCCGGCACCAGGTGCTGGCCGACGCAGGCTGGGATGTGGAACGGCGTGGGCTGCTCGGGGCGCCGCCGATCCGGGTGATCGCCGGCGAGGAGCGGCACGCGACCATCGACCGGTCACTGCGTCTGCTCGGCCTCGGGGTGGACGTGGTGGAGCCGGTGTCCGCCGGGCCCAACGGTGCCATCGACCTCGGGTCGCTGCGGGAGGTGCTGCGGGCCGGTTCCCCGGGTCCCACGATCGTGTGCCTGCAGTCGGGCAACGTGAACACCGGCGCCTGCGACCAGCTCCGCGAGGCGTGCGAACTGGTCCGCCGGCACGGCGGATGGGTGCATGTGGACGGGGCATTCGGGCTGTGGGCTGGGGCGAGCCCCGCGACCCGGCATCTGGTGGACGGGCTGGAGCTGGCGGACTCGTGGGCCTGCGACGGCCACAAGTGGCTGAACCTTCCGTACGACTCGGCCTTCGCGTTCTGCGCGCGGCCCGACGTGCATGCCGCGGCGATGTCCTACACCGCCGCGTACCTGGTCGGTTCCGGTGGTTCCCCGGTGGGGGCGGACCTCACCGCCGAGTCCTCGCGTCGGGCCCGCGGGTTCGCCGTCTGGGCCGGACTGCGGGAGCTGGGCCGCGACGGGGTTGCGGCGTTGGTCGACCGCTGCTGCGCGCTGGCCCGCCGGTTCGCCGACGGCCTGACCGCGGCCGGGTTCGAGGTGGCGAACGAGGTGGTCCTCAACCAGGTGCTGGTCGGCTTCGGCGACGACACGCGCACCGACCAGGTGACAGCGGCGGTGCAGGCGGACGGCACCTGCTGGGCGGGCGGTACGACCTGGCGGGGACGGCGACTGATGCGGATCTCGGTATCGAACGCCACCACCACCGAGGCGGACGTGGACCGGTCGATCGCCACGATCACCCGCCTCGCCGGCCGGGACCGATGACGATGAGGGGTCTGCCCGCCGCGAGCGCGGTGGACAGACCCCTCAGGGCGGGCCAGAAAGAGTTGTGCCCGACCTCAGACGTTGAAGCCGAGGGAACGGAGCTGGTCCCGCCCCTCGTCGGTGATCTTGTCGGGGCCCCATGGCGGCAGCCACACCCAGTTGATCCGGATGTCGTTGACCAGCCCGCCGCCCGGGCCGGTGGTGAGCGCCTGCCGGGCCTGGTCCTCGATCACGTCGGTCAGCGGGCAGGCCGCCGAGGTCAGCGTCATGTCCAGGGTGGCTACGTTCTCGTCGTCGACGTGGACGCCGTACACCAGGCCCAAGTCGACCACGTTGATGCCGAGTTCGGGGTCGACGACGTCCTTCATCGCCTCCTCGATGTCGGCGACCGCGGCCTTGCCACCGGCGGCTGCCGTGCCACCGGCCGCAAGGGCGCCGGCCGGCGGGTTCCCGCCGGTGGCCGGCGTCGCCGCGCCCTCGGTCGCCACGGCACCGGTCTCCGGCGTGGTGGTCTCCTCGCTGCTCATGCCTTCACCTCCGTCGGGCTCACGCCCACCCCGGCGCGTGCCGCGGCGTCCTTGAACGCCATCCACGACAGCAGCGCGCACTTCACCCGGGCCGGGTAGCGGGCGACACCCGCGAACGCCACCCCGTCTCCGAGCACCTCCTCGTCCGGCGTGACCTGGCCACGCCCGGACATCAACTCGACGAACGCCTCGTGCACCGCCGTGGCGTCGTCCGCGGTCCGGCCGCGCAGCAGCTCGTGCAGCACGCTCGCCGATGCCTGGCTGATCGAACAGCCCATCCCGTCGTACGAGATGTCGGTGAACACCGTGCCGTCGGTGGCCACCCGCACGGTGATCTCGTCGCCGCAGGTCGGGTTGACGTGGTGCGCCTCGCCGACCCGGGCGGCCGGGTCCGTCGCCTCCCGCAGGCCACGGCCGTGCGGGTGCTTGTAGTGATCCAGGATGATCTCCTGGTAGAGCTGGTCGAGCTGCATCAGCCGAACACCTTCCGCACCTGCTCGAGACCGGCCACCAGCGCGTCGATCTCCTCGGTGGTGGTGTACAGGTAGAACGACGCCCGGGTCATCGCCGGCACGCCGAACCGGGTGCACACCGGCTTCGCGCAGTGGTGCCCCACCCGTACCTGCACGCCGAGCGAGTCGAGCACCTGCCCGACGTCGTGCGGGTGCACGCTGCCGAGCGCGAACGAGATCGTCCCGCCCCGGCCGACCGGCACGTTCGGGCCGAAGATGCGCAGCCCGGGCACGGTGGCGAGGGCGTCCAGCGCGTACGCCGTCAGCTCCTTCTCGTGCCACTGGATCGCGCGCATCCCGATCCCGCTGAGGTAGTCCACCGCCGCGCCGAGCGCCACCGCCTCGGCGATCGGCGGGGTGCCCGCCTCGAACCGGGCCGGCGGCGCGGCGAACGTCGACCGGGCCATGGTCACCGTCTCGATCATCGAGCCGCCGCCCATCACCGGCGGCATCGCCGCCAGCAGCTCGCCCCGGCCCCACAGCACGCCGATGCCGGTCGGCCCGCACATCTTGTGCCCGGTGAAGACGATGAAGTCGGCGTCGTAGTCGACCACGTCCATCGGCATGTGCGGCACCGACTGCGAGCAGTCCAGCAGCAGCAGCGCGCCCACCTCGCGGACCCGCTGGGTGATCCGCGCGGTGGCGTTGACCGTGCCGAGGATGTTGGACATGTGCACCAGCGAAACGATCTTCGTCCGCTCGGTGACCAGCTCCGCCAGCCCCGACTCGTCCAGCCGGCCGTGGTCGGTGACCGGGAACCAGCGCAGCGTCGCGCCGGTCCGCTCGGCGAGCAGCTGCCACGGGACGATGTTCGAGTGGTGCTCCATCTCGGAGATCACGATCTCGTCGCCGGGGCCGAGCCGGAACCGTGGGTCGGCGTCCGGCCGCAGCGAGGCGTTGGAGAACGCGTACGCCACGAGGTTGATCGCCTCGGTGGAGTTCTTGGTGAACACCACCTCGTCCACGCTCGGGGCGTTGATGAACGCCGCGATCTTGGCCCGGGCCCCCTCGTACGCCTCGGTCGCCTCGGTGCCCAGGGTGTGCACCGAGCGCGACACGTTGGCGTTGTGCCGCGCGTAGTGCTCGGCGAGCACGTCGAGCACCTGCCGCGGCTTGTGCGAGGTGTTGGCGCTGTCGAGATAGACCAGCCGGTGCCCGTTGATCTCCCGGTCCAGGATCGGGAAGTCGGCGCGCACCGTGGCCACGTCGAAACGCGGCACGTCGTCGTACTGCGGCATCCCCGGCGGGATGGCGATGGTGGTCATCTCCGCGGCCCTTCCAGCTCTCAGGCCCGCGCCGAACCGGCCCCGGCGACGTACCGCTCGTAGCCCTCGTCCTCGAGCTTGTCGGCCAGCTCCGGGCCGCCCTGCTCGACGATCCGGCCGGCCACGAAGACGTGCACGAAGTCGGGCTTGATGTAGCGCAGGATCCGGGTGTAGTGGGTGATCAGCAGCAGGCCGGTGTCGCCGGTGTCGCGGACCCGGTTCACGCCCTCGCTGACCACGCGCAGCGCGTCCACGTCGAGGCCGGAGTCGGTCTCGTCGAGGATCGCCATCTTCGGCTTGAGCAGCTCCAGCTGCACGATCTCGTGCCGCTTCTTCTCGCCGCCGGAGAAGCCCTCGTTGACGTTGCGCTGGGCGAACGCCGGGTCCATCTGCAGCTTCTCCATGGCGCCGCGCAGCTCGCCGGCCCAGGTGCGCAGCTTCGGCGCCTCGCCGTCGATGGCGGTCTTGGCGGTACGCAGGAAGTTGGCGACGGAGACGCCGGGCACCTCGACCGGGTACTGCATGGCCAGGAAGAGGCCGGCGCGGGCCCGCTCGTCGACGGACATGGCCAGCACGTCCTCGCCGTCGAGGGTCACCGAGCCGCCGGTGATCTCGTACTTCGGGTGGCCGGCGATCGAGTAGGCCAGAGTCGACTTGCCGGAGCCGTTCGGGCCCATGATCGCGTGGGTCTCACCCGAGCGCACGGTCAGGTCGACCCCGTGCAGGATCGGCTTGAGCTCACCCTCGGGCAGCTTGACCGACACCTTCAGGTCGCGGATCTCCAGGGTGCTCATTATCGGGTCACTCCATTGCTCGGCGTCAGACTGACGTAGATCTCGCCGTCGCGGACTTCGACGGGGTAGACGGGAACGGGTTCGGTCGCGGGCAGCCCGGTGGGCTCACCGGTACGCAGGTCGAAACGGGATCCGTGCAGCCAGCATTCCAGCGTGCACCCCTCGATCTCGCCCTCGGAGAGGGCCACGGCGGCGTGGGAGCACTCGTCGTACACGGCGTAGAACTGGTCGTCCTCGCCGTGCACGATCGCGAGCTGGGTGCCGTCGACGTCGGCGCTGATCGCGGTGCCCTTCGGCACGTCCTCGGTCGCGCAGATCCTGATCATCAGGCGCCGGCCTTGGTGAGGCGCGCCTCGATCGCGTCGCCGAGCCGCTCGCGCAGCTCCTCGACCGGGATCTTGTTGAGCAGCTCGGCGAAGAAGCCGCGCACCACCAGGCGGCGGGCCTCGGCCTCCGGGATGCCCCGGGCCATCAGGTAGAAGAGCTGCTCGTCGTCGAAGCGGCCGGTCGCACTGGCGTGGCCGGCCCCGGCGATCTCGCCGGTCTCGATCTCCAGGTTGGGTACGGAGTCGGCCCGGGCGCCGTCGGTGAGCAGCAGGTTCCGGTTGATCTCGTAGGTGTCGGTGCCGGTCGCCTCGGCCCGGATCAGCACGTCACCGACCCAGACGGTGCGGGCGTCGTCGCCCTGCAGGGCACCCCGGTAGCCGACGTAGCTGCGGCAGTCCGGCACGGTGTGGTCGACCAGCTGCCGGTGCTCCAGGTGCTGCCCGGAGTCGGCGAAGTAGAGGCCGTACAGCTCGGCCTCGCCGCCCCGGTCGGCGTACTCCACCGAGGTGTACTGGCGGACCAGGTCGCCGCCGAGGCTCACCTGCACGTGGACGACCTTGGCGTCGCGGCCCAGCCGCACCTTGAGGTGCTGCGCCTGCACGGCGTCGTCGGCCCAGTCGGCGACGGTGACCAGGGTCAGCTTCGCGCCGTCGGCCACGGCCACCTCGACGTTGTCGGCGAGTGTGGCGGAACCGTTGTGCTCCAGCACCAGGGTCACCTCGGCGAACCGGCCCACCTCGACGAAGGTGTGGCCGAAGGCGAGCGCGCCCGCGCCCTCGCCGACCACCCGCAGGCGCACCGGCGCCGTCACCACCGCGTCCCGGGCGACCTGCACCAGCAGCGCCTGCTCGGCCCCGCCGTACGCCAGCGCGCTGACCCGGTCGACCGGGGTGAGCACGCTGCCCACCCGCGGGTCGTCCCGGCCGATCCGGCTGACGGTGACGCCCTCGGGCAGGTCGGCGTACTCGTGGCGGACCGTGCCGGCCGCGGCCGGCGCCCCGCCGGCCAGGCCGCGCAGGCGCTTGAGCGGGGTGAAGCGCCACTCCTCCTCCAGGCCCGTCAGGGCCGGGAAGTCGGCGACGTCGTACGAGCGGAGCGCCTGCGACTTGGTCACGGGCGGCGCGGAAGCCTGGGTAGTCATCTCTTCCTTGGTCTGTTCTTGCGACGGCGGTCTCATTGATCGGAGGGTGGGTCGAGGTCCGCGTGGCCCGGCCCGACGGGTCCGGGTTCGCGCGGCCCGGCCCGACGGCTCGGGGCCGCGCGGGTCAGCCGACCGCGCCCTCCATCTGGAGCTCGATCAGGCGGTTGAGCTCCAGGGCGTACTCCATCGGGAGCTCCTTGGCGATCGGCTCGATGAAGCCGCGCACGATCATCGCCATCGCCTCGTCCTCGCTCAGGCCCCGGCTCATCAGGTAGAAGAGCTGGTCCTCGCTGACCTTGGAGACGGTCGCCTCGTGCCCCATCGACACGTCGTCCTCGCGGATGTCGACGTACGGGTAGGTGTCGGAGCGGGAGATGGTGTCGACCAGCAGCGCGTCGCACTTGACCGTGCTCCGGCTGCTGGTGGAACCCTCCAGCACCTGCACCAGGCCACGGTAGGAGGTGCGGCCGCCGCCCCGGGCGATCGACTTCGACACGATCGTCGAGGAGGTGTGCGGCGCGGCGTGCACCATCTTGGCACCGGCGTCCTGGTGCTGGCCCTCGCCGGCCATGGCCACCGAGAGCACCTCGCCCTTGGCGTGCTCGCCGGTCATGTAGACCGCCGGGTACTTCATGGTGACCTTGGAGCCGATGTTGCCGTCGATCCACTCCATGGTCGCGCCCTCGTGGCAGACGGCGCGCTTGGTGACCAGGTTGTAGACGTTGTTCGACCAGTTCTGGATGGTCGTGTAGCGGCAGCGGGCGTTCTTCTTGACGATGATCTCCACCACGGCGCTGTGCAGCGAGTCCGAGGAGTAGATGGGCGCGGTGCAACCCTCGACGTAGTGCACGTAGGCGCCCTCGTCGACGATGATCAGCGTCCGCTCGAACTGGCCCATGTTCTCCGTGTTGATCCGGAAGTAGGCCTGCAACGGGATCTCCACGTGCACGCCCTTCGGCACGTAGATGAACGAGCCACCGGACCAGACGGAGGTGTTCAGCGCGGCGAACTTGTTGTCGCCGACCGGGATCACCGTGCCGAAGTACTCCTTGAACAGGTCCTCGTGCTCCTTGAGCGCGGTGTCCGTGTCCAGGAAGACGACGCCCTGCTCCTCGAGGTCCTCACGGATCTTGTGGTAGACGACCTCGGACTCGTACTGCGCCGCGACACCGGCGATCAGCCGCTGCTTCTCCGCCTCGGGGATGCCCAGCTTGTCGTAGGTGTTCTTGATGTCCTCGGGCAGGTCCTCCCAGGAGGTGGCCTGCTTCTCGGTGGACCGGACGAAGTACTTGATGTTGTCGAAGTCGATCCCGCTGAGGTCGGCGCCCCAGGCCGGCATCGGCTTGCGCTCGAACAGCCGCAGGCCCTTCAGGCGCAGGTCGAGCATCCAGGCCGGCTCGTTCTTCTTCGCCGAGATGTCCCGCACCACCGCCTCAGTGAGGCCGCGCTGGGCGGACGCCCCGGCGACGTCGGGGTCGGCCCAGCCGTACTCGTAGCGACCGAGGGCGGCGAGCTGCTCCTCCTGGGTCAGGGGCTGAACGATCTGCTCGGTCATCTATCTGTCCTCACAGTGGTGACGGTCTTACCGGACTTACGGGGCTGGGCCGGGATGTGCGTGGTGCACACCCCGTCGCCGTGCGCGATCGTGGCCAGGCGCTGCACGTGGGTGCCGACCAGACGGGAGATCACCTCGGTCTCGGCCTCGCACAGCTGGGGAAACTCGGCGGCCACGTGCGCCACCGGGCAGTGGTGCTGACAGAGCTGGCCGCCGGAGGCGATCGTGGACGCGTTGGCAGCGTAGCCCTCGGCGGTCAGTGCCCCGGCGAGCGCCTCCGCCCGCGCGAGCGGGTCGTCGCCGGCGTCCTCCATGGCGGCCCGGCAGCGGGCCTCCAGGGCGGAGACCTGCTCGGCGGCGAACGCCTCCACCGCCACCGAGCCGCCGGTGCGGGCGATCCAGCGCAGCGCGGCGGTGGCCATGTTGTCGTAGTGGTGGGTGCCGCAGCGCACCCGGGCCGCCTCGGTCAGCGCGAAGACCTTGGCCGGACGGCCCCGCCCCCGGCTGCCCCGCACGACCTGCTCGCCGGCGATCACGTCGCCGTCGGCGAGCATCGCGTCCAGGTGCCGGCGGATCGCCGCCGGGCTGAGCCCGAGCGCCGAGCCGAGCTGGGCGGCGGTGGCCGCCCCCCGCTCCAGCAGCAGCTGGGTGACCCGGTCACGGGTGGAAAGATCGGCGGAAGCGGACGCGGACTGCGTCGACTCCAGCTCGGCGCGCCGCGGCCTGGAGCCTCCGCCGGCGACCGGCTCGGTCGCCGGAGGGTACCCGGAGAGCCCCGCCGCCTTTTTCACAACGGCAACGTTACGTAATTCGCCGGAGCGCCGCAAACCGGGTCCCGGTGATTCCCACCACCGGGGTGACGGAGTCACCCGATCGGGGCACCACTACGGTGCGTAGGATTCGCTGCGTGAAGCCATCCGCCCGGTTCCCGATCTCCCCCACGCTGCTGCGCCGGCTCGCCTACGCGTCGATCATCGCGAACGTGGCGATCGTGGTCACCGGCGGGGGTGTCCGGCTCACCCGCTCCGGGCTCGGCTGCCCCACCTGGCCCCGGTGCACCGACGACTCGTACACCGCCACCCCCGAGATGGGCGTGAACGGGGCGATCGAGTTCGGCAACCGGCTGCTCACCTTCGCGGTGGGCGTCATCGCGCTCGCCGTGGTGCTCGCCGTGCTGGCCCAGCGGCCCCGCCGGCGCGGCCTGCTGCCACTCGCGCTCGCCGTGGCGTTCGGCATCCCCGCCCAGGCCGTGGTCGGCGGGATCACCGTGCTGACCAACCTCAACCCGTGGGTGGTCGGGCTGCACTTCCTCGCCTCGATGGTGGTGATCGCCGCCGCGTACGCCCTGTGGCGGCGCACCGTCGACCCGGACGGGCCGGTCACACCCACCGTGCCGGCGCCGCTGCGTACCCTCGCCCGACTCACCACGCTGGTGAGCGCGGCGGTGCTGCTGGTCGGCACCTGGGTGACCGGCAGCGGCCCGCACGCCGGCGACCAGGGCGCGGCCCGCAACGGCCTCGACCCGGAGGCGATCTCGCAGGTGCACGCCGACGGGGTCTTCCTGCTGATCGGCCTCTCGGTCGCGCTGGTCTTCGCGTTCCGCGCGGTGGGCGCCGAACGGGCCACCCGGGCCGCCGTGGTGCTGGTCGTGGTCGAGCTGGGTCAGGGCCTGATCGGCTTCGTGCAGTACTTCACCCACCTGCCGGTGGTGCTGGTCGCCGCCCACATGCTCGGCTCCTGCCTGGTGCTGCTGGCCACTCTGGCGATGCTCTGGTCGACCCGGGAGCGCCGCCCGATCGCGCCGGCCAGCCAGCCCGGTCCCGTCGCCGAGCCGGTCGCCGCGGCCGTCTGAGCCCGCCCGGCCCCGCCGGCGCACGTTACCCCCGGGCGGCAGCGGGAATGCCCTTTCGGAGCGTCCGCGCCGAGGGGAGTTCGGGTGACGCGCAAGGGCCTGTCCACGAGCATTCCGCAGCGGCTCGCCCCGGTCGCCGGCGCGCCGCTGTGGTGCGACGCGCACGATTTCGGTCTCACCGGCGACGGGGTGACCAACGACCAGCCGGCGCTGGCGGCGCTGGTGGACCGGCTGGGCGAGGGGTACGCCGCCGACGGGCGGGCCCGGGTGATCTACTGCCCGCCCGGCATCTACTCGATCCGGGACGCGGGCACCGTCTGGCGGAGTGGGGTGTCGCTGGTCGGCGCCGGTCCCGCGGCCACCCGGTTCCTGCTCAGCAACGAGGGCAACCGCGGCGACCCGGTGCCGCTGGCCTTCTGGACCACCGTCCAGCACGGTGCGGACCGGGACCGGCACATCGCCGACTGCACGTTCGCCGACTTCGAGATCGACGGCTCCGGCGTCGGCATGGCCGAGTACAACTACCTCGCCAAGGGGCTCGGCCTGCAGTACGTGGTGCGCGGCGTCTTCCGCAACCTCTACATCCACCACACCGGGGCGACCGGCCTGGGCTGCGACTTCCTCCAGGACAGCCTGATCGACGGGGTGATCGTGGTGGGCTGCGGCCGGCTCGACAACGGCGAACAGATGGGCGGCGCGGGCATCGGCGTCGGCATCGGCGGCTGGGGCGACGTGGAGCGGCTCACCATCGCCAACTGCACCACCATCGGCAACGGCACCAACGGGATCTTCCTCGAGCTGCAGAAGGAGAACTGGCCTCCCCCGCGCGGCTTCCGCATCATCGGGTGCCACAGCCAGGCCAACCGGTTCGGCATCTCCGACTGGGGGGCAGACGGCCTCGTGGTGTCGGCCTGCACCCTCACCAACAACCTGGAGGCGGGGTTCGACGTCTCCGCCAACGGCACCTCGGGGGTGGCCGGCCGGGGCGGCCTGCTGACCGGCTGCGACATCGACCACAACGTGGGCGACGGGATCAGCATGGGCAACACGCCCGGCGGCTACGCGGTGCGTGGCAACCGGATCAGCCGCAACGGCGGGTACGGCTACCACGAGCACGACCTGGGCAGCGGCTACCGGGGCCCGGCGGCGGACGTGGTGATCGAGGGCAACGACATCCGGGACAACGCGCTCGACGGCATCCGGATCGACCGTCCGATGATCGACGCGACGGTGGTCGGCAACCGGATCCGCGACAACGGGCGGCGCTCCGCCCCGGCCCATCGTGGCAGCGGCGAGGCGGTGCGTTACGCGCCCCGCACGCTGGTCGACGGCGCGGCGGACTGGCCCTGGGACGGGCACCGGGGCAAGGTGGTGCGGGTCGACTCGCGGGTGGCCGTGGTGGCGGCCAACACCGCCACCGAACTGTCCCTCGCCGAGGTGCGGCCGGACGGCGCGACCGGGTGGAACGAGGCGATCCCGGCGCCGGGCACGCCGTACGAGCTGCCGGCCGGCCCGGCGGTCCGCGCCGGGATCACGATCAACTCCCGGTTCGAGTCGGCCACGGTGCGGGGCAACCGGGTCTGGCACCGGGACGAGAGCACCCACACCTACGGCTTCTGGGTCACCGCGGCCGGCAGCTGTGTCTCCTGCCGCGTCGAGGACAACGACTTCGCCGGCGCCGAGGCCGGCATCCGGCTGGAGACGCCGCCGGTCGGGGGCCGCTGGGACCGCAACCACGAGGACGGGGCCTGAGGCCCGCGCCAGGTGCCGGGGGCGGGCCTCAGGCCACCAGGGTCAGGGCCAGCGGGCGAGGTGCGTGGTGATCGCCGCGGCGAGGCGGTCGGGCGCGGCGTCGGCGTACCCGATGAAGAGGCTCGGCTCGGTGAGTTCCAGCTCGACCAGGACCGGTGCGCCGTCCGGGCCGGGGATCAGGTCGACCCGGGCGTAGAGCAGCCGGTCCGGGCCGCCAGGAACGGCGGCCAGGGTCCGCTGCGCCACCGTGAGCTGCTCGGGCCGCGCCGTCCGAGGGTCGATCTGCTCCTCCTTGTAGAGCTCGGCCACGCCCAGGTCGGGGCCGGTCAGCATCGGCCCCTTGCGGATGGCGTGGCTGAACGCCAGGCCGTCCGGCCCGGCGAGGAAGAGCAGCGCGGTCTCCCCGGAGGTGTCCACCGCGCTCAGGTACGGCTGGATCATGGCGACCCGCCCGGCGTCCGTGAGCCGCCGCACGTGTGCGGTGGCCAGTTCCCGGTGCGCTGGGTCGGCCAGGTCGTACCGGCCGGTGTCCTGGCTGCCCGCGCTGACCGCCGGCTTGATCACGTACTCGCCCGAGTCGGCGGGCACCCAGCTCTCCCCCGGCTCGACCCAGACGGTCGGCACGGTGGGCACGCCGGCGGCGGAAAGCTCGGCCAGGTAGCGCTTGTCGGTGTTCCAGGCGACCACATCGGCCGGGTTGACCAGGCGCGGCACCTTCTGCGCCCAGGCCACGAACTCGTCGCGGCGCAACGCGTAGTCCCAAGGCGAGCGGAGGACCACCAGGTCGTACCCGGACCAGTCGACGGCCGGGTCGTCCCAGATCGCCGCCTCGACGGCGACGCCGCGGGCGACCAGCGGAGTGAGCACGAGCCGGTCGTCCGGATCGAGGTCGGGCAGGGCGGTGCAGGTGACGAGAGCGACCCGGGGTTCCCCCCGGGTCGGCTGGTGGTGGCTGGTCAACTTATCTCAACGGGCCATCGTGCGACGGGCCATCGACCGCCAGAGGTCGTTGCTCGGCCGCATCTGGTCCATCAGTTCACGCTCCCAGGCGTTCTCGACCGCGACCCCCGCCCGGGCACAGGCCTCCCGCGCGACGTCGGTGCCGTCCGCGAACTGGTCGGCCCATTCCCCGTCGGAACCCACGAGGACGATGCGGGCGCCGCGCTTGCCGACGTACTCGATGACCGCCTTCGCGCCGCCGTGCCCGGCGGCGAACGACTTGATGCCGGCAACCAGGCCGTTGGGGGTCTGGTCGACGGTCTGTTCAGCCGTCAGCGTCGTATCGGAACCATCTGCCATGACGCGAAGCCTAAGCAGACTTCCACCCACAGGTGCGAGAACGATGAACCAATTGTGATGCCAATTACCTACGGGCTTAAGGAAGACCACAGGTAATTCGCCCGGCTATATCGCGTTAAGTCTGCACAAAGCGGACGAGTCAGATCGTCCCAATCTGCCCGAGTTGAGGCGGCCTTGCTCAGGCCCGAAAAAAATTTCTGATGAACTCGCCGACCTGGGGGAACCCATCCATCCCGGTCAGCGCCGGGCCGGGATCAGATCAGCGCGTCGAGCGCGACGGCCGCGAAAAGGATGGTCAGGTAGGTGGTCGACCAGTGGAACAGCCGCATCGGCTTGACCGCCTCGCCGCGCGCCGCGCGCCGGCAGAGCTTGTGCGCCTCGACCACGAAGACGCCGCCGACGACCAGCGCGGTGACGCCGTAGATCGGGCTCATCCCCATCGGCCACACGGCCAGCGACGAGAGCAGGGTCAGCCAGGAGAAGAGCAGGATCTCCGCGTTCACCCGCCGGACCGAGGCCACCACCGGCAGCATCGGCACGCCGGCCCGGGCGTAGTCGGCCTTGTACTTGATCGCCAGCGCGTAGAAGTGCGGCATCTGCCAGAAGAAGACCACCGCGAACAGCCCCCACGCGGCGGGGGCCAGCGAACCGGTGACCGCCGCCCAGCCGATCAGCACCGGCGCCGAGCCGCAGATGCCGCCCCAGAAGGTGTTCGCCACCGTGGTCCGCTTCAGCCAGAGCGTGTAGACCAGGTCGTAGTACGCGATCGCGGCCAGGGTCAGCCCCGCCGCCAGCAGGTTGGTGAACGCGGCCATCAGCGCGACCGAGATCACGGCCAGCACCAGACCGAAGACCAGCGCGCTGCGCGGCGACACGGTGTGCGCGGGCAGCGGCCGGCGCTTGGTGCGCCGCATCACCTGGTCGATGTCACGGTCGATGTAGCAGTTCAGCACGCTGGCCGCACCGGCGGCGAGCGAGCCGCCGACCAGCACCACGGCCACCAGCCGGAGCGACGGCATGCCGCCGGCGGCGAGCATCATCGCCGGCACGGTGGTGACCAGCAGCAGCTCGACGATCCGCGGCTTGGTGAGGGCCACGTACGCGGCCACCACCCCCCGCACGCTCCGCCGGCCGCTCGCCGACTCCTCGGGCCCCGTGCGCACCGGCGGCTGCCCGGCAGAGTTGCTGACGGGGCGCTCGGTGATCATGCTCACGGATTGCCACCTTCCGGCTTCGGCAGGGGGGTCGGGTCGGCTCGGACCCGGCCGGGTCCACACACCGACCCACAGACTACGCGTCGTCGTTTTCGCTGCCCCCGAGACCCGACAACGGTGCGGGCCGTCACACCGTGGGGTCGACCGCCGATCCGGTCGGACGCGTACAGAACACCATGCAGAGATCCCCGGGCGCACGTTTAGGACCGCTCGATAGGGTCATCAGTGAGGGTTCCGCCCATCTGCCGAGGAGCACAACCAACGTGGCTGCCAACCGACCCGAGCTTCCCGCTCTCAACTGGTCCGACCTCGACCGCAGGGCCGTCGACACGGTTCGCGTCCTGGCCATGGACGCCGTGGAGAAATCCGGCAACGGCCACCCGGGCACGGCGATGAGCCTCGCCCCGGCGGCGTACCTGCTCTTCAACCGGGTCATGCGGCACAATCCGGCCGACCCGGGTTGGGCCGGTCGGGACCGGTTCGTCCTCTCCGCCGGGCACTCCAGCCTGACGCTCTACATCCAGCTCTTCCTCTCCGGCTACCCGCTGTCGCTGGACGACCTGAAGGCGCTGCGGCAGTGGGGCTCGCTCACCCCGGGCCACCCGGAGCACGGGCACACCCCGGGCGTGGAGACCACCACCGGCCCGCTCGGGCAGGGCCTCGGCAACGCGGTCGGGATGGCGATGGCGGCGCGCCGCGAGCGCGGCCTGTTCGACCCGACGGCGGAGGCCGGCGAGTCGCCGTTCGACCACGACATCTGGTGCATCGCCTCGGACGGCGACATCGAGGAGGGCATCAGCCACGAGGCCAGCGCCCTCGCCGGCCACCAGCAGCTGGGCAACCTCTGCGTGATCTACGACGACAACGAGATCTCGATCGAGGACGACACCCGGATCGCCAAGAGCGAGGACGTCGCCGCCCGCTACGAGGCGTACGGCTGGCACGTGCAGACCGTCGACTGGCGCCGCGGCGACGCCGACCAGGGCGACTACCACGAGGACGTCGAGGCGCTGCACCAGGCGCTGCTGGCCGCCCGGGCGGAGACCGGCCGGCCCTCCTTCATCGCCCTGCGCACCATCATCGGCTGGCCCGCCCCCAACAAGAAGAACACCGGCAAGATCCACGGCTCGGCGCTCGGCGCCGACGAGGTGAAGGCCACCAAGGAACTCCTCGGCTTCGACCCCCAGCGGACGTTCCAGCTCGACGAGGACGTCCTCACCCACGCCCGCCAGGTGATGGAGCGCGGCACCGCGGCCCAGGCCGAGTGGACCGCCACGTTCGACGCGTGGGCGCAGGCCCACCCGGAACGCAAGGCGCTCTGGGACCGGATGGCCACCCGCAAGCTCCCCGACGGCTGGGCCGACGCGCTGCCGACCTTCCCGGCCGACGCCAAGGGCATCGCCACCCGGGCCGCCTCCGGCAAGGTCCTGGAGGCCCTCGCCCCGGTGCTGCCCGAACTCTGGGGCGGCTCCGCCGACCTGGCCGAGAGCAACAACACCACCATGAAGGGCGAGCCCTCCTTCATCCCGGCCAACCACGCCACGAAGGAGTTCCCCGGCCACGAGTACGGGCGCACCCTGCACTTCGGCATCCGCGAGCACGCCATGGGCGCGATCCTCAACGGCATCGCCCTGCACGGCGGCACCCGCCCCTACGGCGGCACCTTCCTGGTGTTCAGCGACTACATGCGCCCCTCCGTGCGGCTCGCCGCGCTGATGAAGCTGCCGGTGGTCTACGTCTGGACGCACGACTCGATCGGCCTGGGCGAGGACGGCCCGACCCACCAGCCGGTGGAGCACCTGACCGCGCTGCGCGCCATTCCCGGCCTGGACGTGGTCCGCCCAGCCGACGCCAACGAGACCGCGTGGGCGTGGCGGCAGGCCCTCGAACACACCGACCGGCCCACCGCGCTGGCGCTCAGCCGCCAGCCCCTGCCGACCCTCGACCGCACCGGCCTCGCCGGCGCCGAGGGCACCGCCAAGGGCGGCTACGTGCTGGCCGAAGCCTCCACCGGGATGCCCCAGGTGATCCTCATCGGCACCGGCTCCGAGGTGCAGCTCTGCCTCACCGCCCGCGAGCGCCTCGAAGCCGCCGGCACCCCCACCCGGGTCGTCTCGATGCCCTGCCAGGAGTGGTTCTCCGCCCAGGACGAGGCGTACCGGGAGTCGGTCCTGCCGCGCGGGGTAAAGGCACGGGTGAGCGTGGAAGCGGGCATCGCCATGTCCTGGCGGGGGATCGTCGGCGACAGCGGCGAGAGCGTGAGCCTGGAGCACTACGGGGCGAGCGCCCCGCACACCGTGCTCTTCGAGCAGTTCGGGTTCACCCCCGACCGGATCGTGGCCGCCGCGCACGCGGCACTGACCCGGGTGGGCGTCATCACCGGTTCGACGACCGGCAACTGAGGGGAGCGTGGACGGCATGACCGACAGGCTGGGTGAGCTGAGCGCCGCCGGAGTGGCGATCTGGCTCGACGATCTTTCCCGGGTACGACTGAGCTCCGGCGGGCTGGACCAGCTGCGCCGCGAGAAGCACCTGGTCGGGGTCACGTCCAACCCGACCATCTTCGCCAAGGCGCTGAGCGCCGCGGACGAGTACGACTGGCAGCTGAAGGACCTCGCCGTCCGTGGGGTGGACGTCGAGGAGGCGGTCCGCATGCTCACCACGTACGACGTGCGGTGGGCCTGCGACGTGATGCGCCCGGCGTACGACGCCAGCGCCGGCATCGACGGCCGGGTCTCCATCGAGGTGGACCCGCGGCTGGCCCACGAGACGGAGAAGACCGTCGCGGAGGCCGGGGCGCTGTGGTGGCTGATCGACCGGCCCAACCTGTTCATCAAGATCCCGGCCACCGAGGCGGGGCTGCCGGCAATCACCGCCACCCTGGCCCAGGGCATCAGCGTCAACGTCACGCTGATCTTCGGGCTGGACCGGTACTCGCAGGTGATGGAGGCGTTCCTCGCCGGGCTGGAGCAGGCGAAGGCGAACGGGCACGACCTGTCCAAGATCGGGTCGGTCGCGTCGTTCTTCGTCTCCCGGGTCGACAGCGAGGTGGACAAGCGACTTGATCGGATAGCCGGCGAGGCCGCGGACACGGCGGGCAAAGAGCGTGCGGTGGCACTGAAGGGCCGCGCCGCGATCGCCAACGCCCGGCTGGCGTACCAGCGCTACTGCGAGGTCTTCGCCTCCGACCGGTGGCAGGCCCTCGCCGACGCCGGCGCCCACCCGCAGCGCCCGCTCTGGGCCTCCACCTCGACCAAGAACCCGGACTACCGGGACGTCATGTACGTCGAGGAGCTGATCGCCCCCGGCACGGTCAACACCATGCCGGAGGCGACGATCCACGCCTTCGCCGACCACGGTGAGGTCCGCGCCGACACGGTCACCGGCTGCTACGACGACGCCCGCCAGGTCTTCACCGACCTGCAGGCGGCCGGGGTGGACATGGCCGACGTGGTGGCCGTCCTCGAGCGGGAGGGCGTGGAGAAGTTCGAGGCGAGCTGGGTGGAACTGCTCGACGGGGTGCAGAAGTCCCTCGCCGAGGCGGCCAAGGGCACCGGGCAGCCGGGCCGGGCCGCGAAGGGCAACGCGCGGGCCGCCGAACGGGCCGGAGGCAACGCGTGACGGACGGCGCCGGAAGCGTACCGGGGCACCGCCCCGGTACGCCCCGCGCCGTGGTCGCCCCCGCGGACCCCGGTGGTGCCGTGAGCGACCTGCTGGCCGGCCCGGCGGACGCCGCCGCCGGCCTGGTCGTGCACGGCGCGGACGCGGTCGACCGGGCCGCGCCCGCGCCGGTGCGCGAGGCCCTGGCCGCCCGGGACGTCCCCGCCCGGCTGGCCGCGAAGGACCCCACCCTGTGGGGCCCCGGGGCCGAGGCCGAGGCGAAGGTGCGCCTCGGCTGGGTGGACACCCACCGCCGTAGCCGGGAGCTGCTCCCCCAGCTCGCCGAACTGGCCGAGGAGCTGGCCGACCTGGACCACGTGGTGCTCGCCGGGATGGGCGGGTCCTCGCTCGCCCCGGAGGCGATCACCCGCACCCTCGGCCGGCCGCTGACCGTGCTCGACACCACCGATCCCGGGGAGGTCCGGGCGGCCCTCGTCGACCGGCTGGACCGCACCGTCGTGGTGGTCGCCAGCAAGTCCGGCTCGACGGTGGAGACGGACAGCCTCCGGCGGGCGTACTGGCACGCGTTCCTCGACGCCGGGATGACCGAGGCGGAGGCGGCCCGCCACTTCGTCGCGGTCACCGACCCGGGTTCGCCGCTGGAGGCGACCGCCGCCGAGATGGGCGTGGTCACCATCCTCGCCGACCCGGACGTGGGCGGGCGGTACTCCGCGCTCACCGCGTTCGGCCTGGTCCCGTCGGCGCTGGCCGGGGTCGCCGTGGCCGACCTGCTGGACGACGCCGACGCGCTGGCCACGTCGTTGGGCGGGGACCGGGACAATCCGGGCCTGGCCCTCGGGGTGGCGCTCGGCGCGGCGGCCACCACCGGCCGGGGCACGGTCGCCCTGGCGTCGGACGGCACCGGCGTCGACGGGCTCGGCGGCTGGGCCGAGCAGCTGCTCGCCGAGTCGACCGGCAAGACCGGCCGGGGCATCCTGCCGGTCGTGGTCGAGTCACCGGACGCCCCCGGCGCCACCGGCCCGGGTGTGCTCACGGTGAGCTACGGCGGGGCGCTCGCACCCGGCGTGGCGCCCGGTGCCGGCACGGCCGACGTGGCAGTCAACGGCCCCCTCGGCGCCCAGTTCCTGACCTGGGAGTACGCCACCGCGATCGCCGCGCTGGTGCTGGGCGTCGACCCGTTCGACCAGCCGAACGTCACCGAGAGCAAGGAGCACACCGCCCGCATCCTCGCCACCGGTCCGGCGGTGGAGACACCGTCGTTCACCGAGGGCGCCGTCGAGGCGTACGCCCCGGCCGGCGCCCCTGGCGACCTGGCCGGCGCGCTGCGCTGGCTGCTCGACGGGCTCGCCGACGACGGATACCTGGCGGTGACGGCGTACCTCGACCGGCGGGCCGACGGGACGGTGGCCGGGCTGCGCCCGCTGCTGGCCCGGGCGACCCGGCACCCGGTGACCTTCGGGTGGGGGCCGCGGTACCTGCACTCGACCGGGCAGTACCACAGGGGCGGCCCCCCGGTCGGCGGCTACCTGCAGGTGACCGGCGCGGTCACCGACGATCTGCCGGTCCCCGGCCGCCCGTACAGTTTCGGGGAGCTGCAGGCGGCCCAGGCCGCCGGCGACCGGCAGGCCCTGGCCGGCCGGGGACGGCCGGTGCTGCGCCTGCACCTGACCGAGCGGTCGGCGGGCGTCGTACAGCTGCTGGATGCTGCCGGACGGACCCGGACATGACGATGATTGACGTGAACCCCCAGCGGAGCGAGGAGGCAGGATGAACCCGCTGCGCGACCCGCAGGACCGGCGGCTGCCGCGGATCCCGGAGCCGTGCGCTCTGGTGATCTTCGGAGTGACCGGTGACCTGGCCCGCAAGAAGCTGTTGCCGGCGGTCTACGACCTGGCAAACCGGGGGCTGCTGCCGCCCGGTTTCGTGGTCCTGGGCTTCGCCCGGCGCGACTGGGGCCACGGCGACTTCGAGTCGCTGGCCTACGAGGCGGCGAAGAAGGGCGCCCGCACCCCGTGGCGGGAGGAGGTGTGGGCGCGGCTGGCCGGCCACATCAAGTTCGTCGGCGGCTCGTTCGACGACGACGCCGCGTTCGACCAGCTCGCCGCCACCCTCGACGAGCTGCGGGACACCCAGGGCATCCCCGGCAACGCCGCCTTCTACTTCTCCATCCCCCCGGCGGCCTTCCCCGTGGTGCTCAAGCAGCTCGCCCGCACGGGCATGGCCGACAACGCCAAGTCCGGCGGCTGGCGCCGCGTGGTGGTGGAGAAGCCGTTCGGCAACGACCTGCCCTCGGCCAAGGCCCTCAACGAACTGGTCGACGACGTCTTCACCCGCGAGGACGTCTTCCGCATCGACCACTACCTGGGCAAGGAGACGGTCCAGAACATCCTCGCCCTGCGGTTCGCCAACAACCTGTTCGAGCCGCTGTGGAACTCGAAGTACGTCGACTCGGTGCAGATCACCATGGCCGAGGACGTCGGCATCGGCACCCGGGCCGGGTTCTACGACTCGGCCGGCGCCGCCCGGGACGTGCTCCAGAACCACCTGCTGCAGCTGCTCGCCCTGGTGGCCATGGAGGAGCCGACCAGCTTCGACGCCGACGAGATCCGCACCGAGAAGCTGAAGGTGCTCAAGGCCATCACGGTGCCCGAGGACATCTCCCGGGACACCGTCCGGGGCCAGTACCTGCCCGGCTGGGTGGGCGGCGAGCGGGCCGTCGGCTACCTGGACGAGCAGGGCGTACCGCAGGACTCCACCACCGAGACGTACGTCGCCGTCAAGCTCGGCATCCAGAACCGGCGCTGGGCCGGGGTGCCGTTCTACATCCGGGCCGGCAAGCGGCTGCCCCGGCGGGTCACCGAGGTGGCCATCATCTTCAAGGAGGCGCCCCACCTGCCGTTCAACCCGGCGGACGTGGAGTCGCTCGGCAACAACCAGCTCGTCATCCGGGTGCAGCCGGACGAGGGCGTGGTGTTGAAGTTCGGCTCCAAGGTGCCGGGCACCGCGATGGAGGTCCGGGACATCGCGATGGACTTCCAGTACGGCGAGGCGTTCACCGAGTCCAGCCCCGAGGCGTACGAGCGGCTGGTGCTGGACGTGCTGATCGGCGACCGGACGCTGTTCCCGGACGCCGCCGAGGTGGAGCAGAGCTGGCAGGTGGTGGACCCGCTGGAGCGCGCCTGGGCGGGCAGCAGGCCGGAGCCGTACCGGGCCGGCGAGTGGGGCCCGCGAGCCGCCGACGAGATGCTGGTCCGCGACGGCCGGGCCTGGCGACGGGCATGAGCGAGCAGACCTGGAGGATCCGTTGATCGGGCTGTGGGACACCACCGGCAACGAGGTGGTGAAGGCGCTCGCCGCCGAGCGGCGCAGCGCGGGCGGGGTGGCCAGCGGCATGGCGCTCACCCTGATCGTGGTGGTGGACGAGAAGCGGGTCCGGGAGGCGGAGGCGGCGGCGACGATAGCCGCCGCGGCCCACCCGTGCCGGCTGCTCGTGGTGGTCCGCTCCGACGTCGAGCGGGACCGCAACCGGCTGGACGCGGAGATCGTCGTCGGCGGCCGGCTCGGCCCGTGCGAGGCGGTGGTGACCCGGATGTACGGCCGGCTCGCCCTGCACGCCGAGTCGGTGGTGATGCCGCTGCTGGTGCCGGACGTACCGGTGGTGACCTGGTGGCACGGCGATCCGCCGGAGGAGATCGCGACCGACTTCCTCGGCGTGGTGGCGGACCGACGGATCACCGACTCGGCGCAGGCGACCGACCCGATCGCCGCGCTGCGGCAGCGGGCGGCGGACTACGCCCCCGGCGACACCGACCTGGCCTGGAGCCGGATCACCCCGTGGCGGACCCTGGTGGCCGGCGCGTTCGACACCGCCCAGGCCAGGATCACCGAGGCGACGGTGGTGGCGCCCGGATCCGACCCGACGGCGGCGCTGATGCGCGGCTGGCTCGCGGCCCGGCTCGGCATCGACCCGGTCTGGGAGCGCACCGACGAGTTCCCCCGGATGCGCGAGGTGCAGCTGCGCTGCTCCAACGGCGAGGAGCTGACCCTGACCCGGGAGGACAGCATGGCGACCTTCCGGCGCACCGGGCAGGAGGACCGGGTCCTGCCGCTGGTCCGCCGACCGCTCGGCGACGAGTTGGCCGAGGAGCTGCGCCGCCTCGACGCCGACCAGGTGTACGCGGAGGCGCTCGGTGCCGCCGCCGGCATCTCCGGCCTGGACCAGCGCCCCGGCAAGCGGGTGCACGTGTGGAAGGATCCGGCGACCGCCCGGCGGGCCGAGGCCGGGGTCACCGCGCATGCCGGGGCGACCGCCAAGGGGTGAGCCGGACCGCCGCCACGGCGGGCGACACGGACCGCTACGCGGTCGGACAGCACAGGTGACCGCCCCACGGGCGGTCGGAACGCGAAGGCACGATGGATGAGTGAGGCGAGCGTCGCCGTACACGCCGATCCCGACCTGCTGGCGCAGGCGGTGGCGGCCCGGTTGGTGGTGAAACTGCTCGACGCGCAGGCGGACCGGGGCCAGGCGTCGGTGGTGCTGACCGGCGGGCGGATCGCCGCGGCGGTGTACCGGGCGGTGGCGGAACTGCCGGCCCGGGACGCGGTCGACTGGTCCCGCGTCGACCTCTGGTGGGGCGACGAACGATTCCTGCCGGCCGGCGACCCGGAACGCAACGAGACGCAGGCCCGGGAGGCCCTGCTGGCCGCGCTGCCACTGGACCCGGCGCGGGTGCACCCGATGCCGGCCTCCGACGGGCCGGCCGGCAACGACCCGGAGGCGGCCGCCGCGGGGTACGCCGAGGAACTCGCCCGGGCGGCCCGGCCGGGCCACGCCACACTCCCCCACTTCGACGTGCTGATGCTCGGCGTCGGTGAGGACGGGCACGTGGCGTCGGTCTTCCCGGAGCACCCGGTGCACCACGACAACCGGCCGGTCAGCGCGGTACGCGGCAGCCCCAAGCCGCCACCGGTGCGGACCACGCTGACCCTGCCGGCGATCAACACCGCCGAGGAGGTCTGGCTGGTGGCCGCCGGCGCGGACAAGGCCCGCGCGGTGGGCATGGCGCTCGCCGGGGCCGGGCCGGTGCAGCTGCCGGCGGCCGGGGCGCACGGGGTGTCCCGTACCCTCTGGCTGCTGGACCGGGCGGCGGCGGCCGACGTGCCACCCCGCTTCCGCAGCCTCCGCTGAGCGGTAAGGAAGGGCCCCTTCTTAACGCCTGGCGTAGAACAGGGGCCCCCTCCTAACCGCCCAGGGGTCAGGCGCCGCCGCGACGGCGGCGCAGCGCGTCGAGGGCCTCGGCGAGGAGTGCCTGCGCCTGCTCCGGGGTACGCCGCTCCTGCACGTAGGCCAGGTGGGTCTTGTAGGGCTCGGCGCGCTGCCGGCCCGGCGGGTTGCCCCGATCCGGCCCGGCCGGATGGCCACAGCGGGGGCAGTCCCACGCCTCCGGCGCCTCCGCGTCGGCGGCGATGAGGAACTCGACCCGGTGGGCGTTGCCGCACCAGTAGGTGACCGGCCGGCGCGGGGCCGGCTCGTACCGCTGATCGAAGCGCTCGGGGGCGGACCCGATCCGGGTGCCCCGGATGATGTTGCCACTCGCCACGGCTGCTCGCTCCTGTCGTCGGAGGGGACCGCCGCTCGCGGGGAAGGGCGGCGGGCGACGCGGTGCAGCGCAAAAGCAATCTGCGCGCGGTCCGTGACGGACCGCGCGCAGATTGTACGACTCGACGGGCTGGCTCAGGCGCCGCTGGTGAGCTGGAGGCGGAGCCAGAGCCCGATCCCGACAATGCACGCGAACCAGATGATCCCGACCAGAACGGTGTAGCGGTCGAGGTTCTTCTCGGCGACCGAGGAGCCGGCCAGGCTGGAGCTGACACCGCCGCCGAACATGCTCGACAGGCCGCCACCCTTGCCGCGGTGGAGCAGGATCAGCAGGGTGAGCAGGATGCTCGTGATGACCAGCAACACGATCATCGTGTAGGCGAACCAGATCGGCATGGCGGGGGTCAGTCCTCTCGTTGCGATCACTGCCCGTCCAACGGGCACGGGGGCACCGGCCGGCGGACGGGCAGCGTCAAGGATAGCGAGCGATCAGCGGGCGATGTGCTCCGGGAACCGGCAGATCTGCGCGAATTCCTCGGCGTCCAGGCTGGCGCCACCGACCAGCGCCCCGTCCACGTCCGGCTGGGCCATGATCGCGGCGATGTTCGACGCCTTGACCGACCCGCCGTAAAGAATCCGGACCTGGTCCGCGGTGTCCTGGTTGAAGGTCTCCGTCAGGCGCTTGCGCACCTCGCCGCAGACCTCCTGGGCGTCGTCCGGGGTCGCCGTCTTGCCGGTGCCGATCGCCCAGACCGGCTCGTACGCCACGACGACCTTGGTGACCTGCTCCGCCGTGAGCCCGCGGAGCGCGCCGTCGAGCTGGTCACAGCAGTGGGGGACGTGCCGCAGCTGCTCGCGGACCTCCAGCCCCTCGCCGATGCAGAGGATCGGGGTGAGCCCGTTGGCCAGGGCCGCGTTCACCTTGTCGTTGACCAGCGCGTCGTCCTCGTGGTGGTACTGCCGCCGCTCCGAGTGGCCGACCACGACGTACGTGCAGCCGAGCTTGGCCAGCATCGGCCCGGAGATGTCCCCGGTGTACGCGCCCGACTGGTACGGCGACAGGTCCTGCGCGCCGTAGCCGATCAGCAGCTTGTCGCCGTCCACCGCGGTCTGCACGGTACGCAGGTCGGTGAAGGGCGGCAGGACCACCGTCTCGACCTCGGTGAGCTGCTTCTCGGTCAGGCTCGCGGCCAGCTTCTGCACCAGCAGGTTGGCCTCGAGGTGGTTGAGGTTCATCTTCCAGTTGCCGGCCATCAGCGGCCGGCGGGGGGTGCTCGCCATTCAGCTCTCCAGGGCCGCGATGCCGGGGAGGGTCTTGCCCTCCAGGTACTCCAGGGAGGCGCCGCCACCGGTGGAGATGTGACCGAAAGCGGACTCGTCCAGCCCCAAGGTGCGGACCGCGGCCGCGGAGTCACCGCCGCCCACGACGCTGAACGCGCCGGACTTCGCGATCGCCTCGGCGACCCCGCGGGTGCCGTTGGCGAACGCCGGCATCTCGAAGACGCCCATCGGACCGTTCCAGAAGACCGTCCGCGCCTGCTCGAGGGCGGCGGCGAACCCGGCCACTGTCTCCGGGCCGATGTCCAGCCCGACCCGCTTGCTCGGGATGCCGTCCACCCGGACGGTGTCGTGCTCGGCGTCCGGGGCGAACGCGACCGCGGCCACCACGTCCACCGGGAGCATGATCTTGCCCGGCTCGCGCTCCATCAGGTTGCGGCAGGTCTCGACCATCTCCTCCTCGAGCAGCGAGCTGCCCACCTCCAGGCCCCGGGCCTTGAGGAAGGTGAAGCACATGCCGCCGCCGATGAGCAGCCGGTCGACCTTCGGCAGCAGCGCCTCGATCACCGCCAGCTTGTCGGAGACCTTGGAGCCGCCCAGCACCACCACGTACGGCCGCTCCGGGTCGCCGGTCAGCTTGCTGAGCACCTCCACCTCGCGCAGCACCAGCCGGCCGGCGAAGTGCGGCAGCCGGGCCGGCACGTCGTGGACGCTGGCGTGCTTGCGGTGCACCGCGCCGAAGGCGTCGTCGACGTACGCCTCGCCGAGGGCGGCGAGCTGGTCGGCGAACGCGCCCCGCTCGGCGTCGTCCTTGCTGGTCTCGCCCTTGTTGAAGCGCAGGTTCTCCAGCAGGGCGACCTGGCCGTCGGCCAGCCCCTCCACGCAGGCGCGGGCGGAGTCGCCGACGGTGTCGGAGGCGAAGAGCACCGGGGCGCCGAGCAGCTCGCCGAGCCGCCCGCCGACCGGGCTGAGGCTGAACTGCGGATCCGGCGTGCCCTTCGGGCGGCCCAGGTGCGAGCACACGACCACCCTGGCGCCGGCCTGGACCAGCGCGCTCAGGGTCGGCAGGACGGCCCGGATCCGGCCGTCGTCGGTGATCTCGCCGGTCTGCTTGTCGAGCGGGACGTTCAGGTCGGCGCGCACCAGCACGCGCCGACCCGACACCCCCTCGGCGAGCAGGTCGTCGAGGTTGCGGATGCTCACAGCGAGCTACCCACCAGCTTGACCAGGTCGACCAGGCGGTTCGAGTAGCCCCACTCGTTGTCGTACCAGCCGACGACCTTGACCTGGTTGCCGATCACCTTGGTCAGCGGCGCGTCGAAGATGCAGGACGCCGGGTCGGTGACGATGTCGGCGGAGACGATCGGGTCCTCGTTGTAGACCAGGATGCCCTTGAGCGGGCCGTTCGCGGCGGCCTTCATCGCGGCGTTGACCTCGTCCACGGTGGTCTCCCGGCCGACCGTGACGGTCAGGTCGGTGGTCGAGCCGGTCGGGATCGGCACGCGCAGCGCGTAGCCGTCCAGCTTGCCCTTGAGCTCCGGCAGGACCAGGCCGATCGCCTTGGCGGCGCCGGTCGAGGTCGGCACGATGTTGAGCGCGGCGGCCCGCGCCCGGCGCAGGTCCTTGTGCGGCGCGTCCTGCAGGTTCTGGTCCTGCGTGTACGCGTGGATGGTGGTCATCAGACCCTGCTGGATGCCGAACGTGTCCTGCAGGACCTTCGCCATCGGGGCGAGGCAGTTGGTGGTGCAGGACGCGTTCGAGATGATGGTGTGCTTGGCCGGGTCGTACTGGTCCTGGTTGACGCCCATGACCACGGTGACGTCCTCGTTCTTCGCCGGAGCGGAGATGATGACCTTCTTGGCCCCGCCGTCGATGTGCGCCTTCGCCTTGGTGGCGTCGGTGAAGAACCCGGTGGACTCGATGACGACGTCGACGCCGACCTCGCCCCACGGCAGCTTGGCCGGGTCCTTCTCGGCGTACGCCTTGATGGTGTGGCCGCCCACGCTGATCTCGTCGTCGGTGGCCTTCACCTCGTGCGGGAGGCGGCCCAGGATGCTGTCGTACTTGACAAGGTGGGCGAGAGTCGCGTTGTCGGTCAGGTCGTTGACCGCCACAACCTCGACGTCAGCGCCGGACGCCAGCACTGCCCGGAAGAAGTTTCGGCCGATCCGGCCGAAGCCGTTGATGCCAACCCGGATGGTCACAGGTCCCATCTCCTCGCGTTCTGGTCCGCCGGCGTCGGAACAGGGCCGGCGGAGGTGTGTGCGCCGACCGTTGGAGCCGGCCGTTGACGGTTCATCTCGGCCACCCCGCCGCGGTCCTGGGGACCTGACCGCCCGAGGCGGTGAGCACGGCGAGGAGTGCCTGTGCCGGCCCCCTTGCCGTACGCAGCGACCCTATCCGAGCGCGCGACATCGCGCTGCGGCGGGTGGTGATCCCGCCGGCAGAACGACGCCCCACCGTCCTATCAGACCACGAGCATGTCGGGCGTGACGGCTGCTTCCGTATCCGGGATGCCCAGATCCCGGGCCCGCTTGTCGGCCAGCGCGAGCAGCCGGCGGATCCGGCCCGCGATGGCGTCCTTGGTCAGCGGCGGGTCGGCCAGCGCCCCCAGCTCCTCCAGCGAGGCCTGCCGGTGCTCCAGCCGCAACCGCCCGGCCGAGGTGAGATGGTCGGGGGCGTCGTCGGCGAGGATCTCCAGCGCCCGGGTGACCCGGGCGGCGGCGGCCACCGCGGCGCGGGCCGAGCGACGCAGGTTGGCGTCGTCGAAGTTGGCCAGCCGGTTGGCGGTGGCCCGGACCTCGCGGCGCACCCGGCGCTCCTCCCAGGCCAGCACGCTGGCGTGGGCGCCGATGCGGGTGAGCAGGGCGGCGATCGAGTCGCCGTCCTTGACGACCACCCGGTCCACCTGGCGTACCTCACGGTTCTTGGCGGTGATGCCGATCCGCCGGGCCGCGCCGACCAGGGCGAGGGCCGACTCCGGACCGGGGCAGGTGATCTCCAGCGCGCTGGAGCGGCCCGGCTCGGTGAGCGAGCCGTGCGCCATGAACGCGCCCCGCCACGCGGAGACCGCGCAGCAGACGTTGGCGGCGACCACGTGCGGCGGCAGGCCGCGCACCGGGCGGCCACGGACGTCGAGCAGGCCGGTCTGGCGCGCCAGCGCCTCACCGTCCTTGACCACCCGTACGATGAAGTGGCTGCCCTTGCGGAGGCCACCGGAGGCGAGCACGTGGATCTCGCTCGGATAGCCGTAGACCTCGGCGATCTCCCGCCGCAGCCGGCGGGCGACCGCGCCAGTGTCCAGCTCCGCCTCGACCACCACGCGGCCCGACACGATGTGCAGGCCGCCGGCGAACCGCAGCAGGGCGGCCATCTCTGCCCGCCGGCAGCAGGGCTTGGGCACGTCGACCCGACTCAGCTCGTCCTTGACCGCAGCCGTCATCGCCATAGTGCGCCCCCTCACGGACCGGTTTCGGCGTGTCGCCGGTGATTACGTACGTGTCTAACGATCGGCGCCCAGGACAGGCACCAGCGCGGCACCCAGCGCGGCTGGATCATGACGGGGCGCGCCGTCGATGACGGCGACGGGAGCGAGGACCAGCCGGGCACCCAGCGATTCTGCCGCACGTTCCACCGCCACGGGGTCACCCACCGCCGTGGAGTCGGCCAGCACCATGTCCACCTTCAGCTCGGGCAGATAGCGCCGCAGGGTGTCCAGATGGTCGGCCAGGGAGAGCCCGAGTGTCTCCTTCTCCGCCACCAGGTTGAGCGTGACCAGCCGCCGCGCCGGGCTGGAGATGATCGCGTCGGCCAGCCCCGGCACCAACAGGTGCGGCAGCACGCTCGTGTACCAGCTGCCCGGCCCGAAGATCAGCCAGTCGGCCTGGCGTACCGCGGCCACCGCTTCCAGGCAGGCGGCCGGCGCGGCCGGGGTGAGCCGCAGCGCCTCGACCCGGCCGGTGGTGACCGCCACCTGGTGCTGGCCGCGCAGCGTGCGTACCTCGTCGGGGCGGTCCGGGTCGGCGCCGCGCACCCGGGCCTCGATGCCGACCGGCTGGCGGGACATGGGCAGCACCCGGCCGACCGCGCCCAGCATCGCGCCGGCGTGGTCGAGGGCGGCGACCGGGTCGCCGAGCAGCTCCATCAGCCCGTGCAGCACCAGGTTGCCGACCGCGTGCCCGGCCAACGGGTCGCCCGCGCCGCCGCCGGCGCCCGCCAGGCCGGCCGCCGTGACAGCGGCGAAACGGTGCTGGAACAGGCCGGCGGTACGCCGGGTGGCCGGGTGGTCGCCGGCCAGCGCGACCAGCGCCTGCCGCAGATCCCCCGGGGGCAGCCCGCCGCGCTCGGCCCGCAGCCGGCCGCTGGAGCCGCCGTCGTCGCCGACGGTGACCACCGCGGTGATGTCCAGGTCCAGCTCGGGTACGCAGTGCCGCAGCGCCCGCAGGGACGCCGAGAGCCCGTGCCCGCCGCCGAAGGCGACCACCCTGGCCCGGGTCATTCCCGCCCCAGGTCCCGGTGCTGGGCGTTCGCGGCGATGCCGGAACCGCGCAGCCGGGCGGCCAGCTCCTCGGCGATCGCGACGCTGCGGTGCTTGCCGCCGGTGCAGCCGACCGCGACGGTCAGGTAGCGCTTCCCCTCCCGCTCGAAGCCGGCGGTGGTGGCGTTGACCAGGTCGGCGTACCCGGCCACGAACGCGTCGGCACCCTCCTGGCCCAGCACGTACGCGCTGACCGCCTCCTCGCGCCCGGTGTGCTCGCGCAGCTCCGGCACCCAGTAGGGGTTGGGCAGGAACCGGGCGTCCATCACGAAGTCGGCGTCCGGGGGGAGGCCGTACTTGAAGCCGAAGGAGAGCACGGTGATCCGCAGCCGGCGGGCGTCCTCCCCGCCGAACAGCTCCTCGACCCGGCGCCGCAACTGGTTGACGTTGAGGTGGCTGGTGTCGATGATCACGTCGGCCTGGTCCCGGGCCTCCTCCAGCAGGGCGCGCTCCACCGCGATCCCATCGGCGAGCCGCCCGTCCCCCTGCAACGGGTGCGAGCGACGGACGCTCTCGAACCGGCGGATCAGCACCTCGTCGTCGGCGTCGACGAAGACCACCCGGGGCTGGAAGCCGCGCTCGCGCAGCTCCCGGATCGCCCCGGCCAGGTCGGTCGAGAAGGCGCGCGAGCGCACGTCCAGCACCATCGCCGTACGCCGGGCCGCGCCGCCGGCCTTGAACGCCAGCTCGGCCATGTCGAGCATGAGAGCCTGGGGCAGGTTGTCGACCACGTAGAAGCCGACGTTCTCCAGCGCCCGGGCCACCGTGCTCCGGCCGCCCCCGGAGAGGCCGGTGACCACCACCAGGGTGGTGTCCGCCTCGGCCGGTGCCGGCCGGCCCAGGGCTGTCTCCGCACTGGTCGGCACCAGGTCTCCCGCCGTCCGCGCCTCGCTCACTCGATACCCCCAAGCCGTGGCGCCGCGCGACCGGTCGGCCGCGCATGGTCAGTCAGCGACTCTAACGGCTGCGACCCCGCCCGGGATTCCACGGGGTGACGACCGGAACAGCAGCTTGTCCGGTTTGCCGGCGGCTGTCCCCCACCCTGTCGTACTGCCGACCGTCCGGCCGGATCCGGCCGTCGCCCCGGCACGCGGCCCGCCGCACCCGGGCACTGTCGGAGGGCGCTCGTAGACTGCGCGGATGGTCTCCCCCACCGATCAGCGGACCGAGGACGCCCTGCGGGTGCTGCGCCGGGTGTTCGGGTACGACTCCTTCCGGGGCTTCCAGCAGGAGGTCGTCGAGCACGTGGTGGCCGGCGGTGACGCGCTGGTGCTGATGCCGACCGGGGGCGGCAAGTCCCTCTGCTACCAGATCCCGGCGCTGGTCCGGGACGGCGTCGCGGTGGTCGTCTCGCCGCTGATCGCGCTCATGCAGGACCAGGTCGACGCGCTGACCGCGGTCGGCGTCCGCGCCGGGTTCCTCAACTCGACGCAGGAGCCGGCCGAGCGGCGGCGGGTGGAGGACGCCTTCCTCACCGGCGAGCTGGACCTGCTCTACCTCGCCCCGGAGGCCCTCGCGGGCCGCTCCACCGTCGGCCTGCTGGAGCGGGGCCGGATCGCGCTGTTCGCGATCGACGAGGCGCACTGCGTCTCCCAGTGGGGGCACGACTTCCGCCCCGACTACCTCAACCTCTCGATGCTGCACGAGCGCTGGCCCGGGGTGCCGCGGATCGCGCTCACCGCCACCGCGACCAGGGCCACCCGTACGGAGATCGCCACCCGGCTCCAGCTCACCGACGCCCGGCACTTCGTGGCCAGCTTCGACCGGCCCAACATCCAGTACCGGATCGTGCCGAAGCGGGAGCCGCGCAAGCAGCTGCTGAGCCTGCTGCGCGACGAGCACCCCGGCGACGCGGGGATCGTCTACTGCCTGTCCCGCGCCTCGGTGGAGAAGACCGCCGAGTTCCTGGTGGCGAACGATGTACCGGCGCTGCCCTACCACGCCGGGTTGGACGCGGCCACCCGGGCGGCCAACCAGCAACGCTTCCTACGCGAGGACGGGCTGGTCATGGTCGCCACCATCGCGTTCGGCATGGGCATCGACAAGCCCGACGTACGCTTCGTCGCCCACCTGGACCTACCCAAGTCGGTGGAGGGCTACTACCAGGAGACCGGCCGCGCCGGCCGGGACGGCCTGCCGTCGACCGCCTGGCTGGCGTACGGGCTGCAGGACGTCGTCCAGCAGCGCAAGATGATCGAGACCTCGGAGGGTGACCTCGCGCATCGGCGCAACCTGGCCACCCACCTCGACGCGATGCTGGCCCTCTGCGAGACCGTCCGCTGCCGGCGGGCACAACTGCTCGAATACTTCGGCGAGACCGGTGTGGGCGGCTGCGGCAACTGCGACACCTGCCTCGAACCGCCCGAGTCCTGGGACGGCACCGTCGCCGCGCAGAAACTGCTCTCCACCGTCTACCGGCTGGACCGGGAACGCAACCAGCGGTTCGGCGCCGGGCACTGCGTGGACATCCTGCTCGGCAGGCACACCGACAAGGTCGACCAGTACGGCCACGACTCGCTGACCACCTTCGGCATCGGCACCGAGCTGCGCGAGGCGGAGTGGCGGGGCGTGGTGCGGCAGCTGCTCGCCGAGGGCCTGCTCGCGGTCGAGGGCGACTACGGCACCCTCGCGCTGACCGAGGCGAGCGCCGAGGTGCTGGGCCGCCGGCGTACGGTCACCATGCGGCGGGAGCCGGAGAAGCCGGTGTCCGGCCGGTCGGCGAAGCCCCGAGGCGCGGCCACCGTCGTCGCCGACCTCTCCCCGGACGCGGCCCCGGTCTTCGAGCGGCTGCGCGCCTGGCGGGCGGCCACCGCCAAGGAGCAGGGCGTGCCCGCGTACGTCATCTTCCACGACGCCACCCTCCGGCAGGTCGCCGCCGAGGCGCCGGCCTCGCTGGCCGAGCTGTCCCGGATCAGCGGCGTCGGCGAGAACAAGCTCGCCAAGTACGGCGAGCAGCTCCTCGCCGTCCTCGCCGATCACTGACCCGCGGGTGGGGGTGGCTGGCTTCGGTGGGGGTCGGTCGGGTGTGGGGATGACGAAGGGCCGGCCCCGGGTGGGGGCCGGCCCTTGTCGGTGGGTCAGGAGGCCGAGTAGCCGCGGG
>NZ_JBEYER010000058.1:0-46961 GCF_040634005.1 Micromonospora sp. NPDC007271 | reverse complement strand
CACTCGCCGACCTGGCGGAGATCGACGCCACCGGCCTGCTGCCCGCGCCGCCCGGCGGGGTGCGACTGCTGGTCGACGTGACCGCACCGCTGGCCGGGCCGGCCGGTGCCGCCGCCGTCTACGGGCCGCAGAAGGGCGCCGGGCCGGCGGACGTGGCGCTGCTGGACGCGGCGCTGCGCCGGCTCGCCGAGCTGGCCGGCGGTGACCCCGACGAGCCGGGGGCCGGCGCGGCCGGCGGTACCGCGTATGGCCTGGCCGCGCTGTGGGGTGCCCGGATCGTGCCAGGGGCGACGAGCATCGCCGAGCTGGTCGGGCTGGCCGACGCGCTCGCCGACGCGGACGTGCTGCTCACCGGCGAGGGCCGGTTCGACCAGACCTCGCTGACCGGCAAGGTGGTCGGCTCGCTGCTGGACGCGGCCGGCCCCGACGTCCGGGTCGGGGTCGCCGCCGGGCAGGTCACCGGGCTGGTTCCCGCGTCGGTGTCGGCGGCGGTGTCCCTGGTGGAGCTCGCCGGCTCGATCGACGCGGCCCTGCACGACGCGGCGCGATGGTTGACCGAGACCGGCACGGTGCTGGCCGACCGGCTCTCCCGGACGTAACCAGGTTGTCCCGCGCGCCGGCGCTGCGGGCGACCGGCGGTCCAGGCCCAACGCCGCAGCCAGGTGACGTTGGAGTAGCTATGAGGAGATGGCGACCACGGTGCGATGAGTTTGCGGATCGTCGATCGCGGCCAGCAGGTAGTCGGCCAGGTCGGCCCGCGTCGTCTGGGTGCCAACCTTCGCGGTGGCGCCGAGCGATGTGCGTAGACGGCCGGTGCCGGGTCGGTCGGTCAGCCTTGTCGGGCGTACCACGGTCCAGGTCAGGTCACTGGCGGCGAGGAGTTCTTCCATCCGCGCCATGTCGGCGTAGGTGCGTCGCATGAGGCGGTGCAGGATGCGCGAGGCCAACCGGGTGCCGGCTCCGGCGTCGGCGGGGATGGACAGTCCGGCCGAGGAGATCACCAGGAGTCGGCCGTGGGGCTTGAGGGCGGAGATGAGCTCGGCGGTGCCGGCTGAGTAGACCGTGGTGGCTCCGCGGTCCGGGGCGCCGATCGCGGAGATCACCGCATCCTGGTCGTCGAGCAGGCCGTGAAGTGAGCCTGGGGCCAGTACGTCGGCGGCGTGCACGGTGAACCGGGCTCGGGTGGGGCCGAGCGTCTCGGGCTGCCGGGCGACCGCGGTGACGTGATGCCCGGCGAGTTGGGCACGCGCACCGGGTTGACCACCGGGCCGACCACCCGCCTCATCGACCGCCTCGAAGCGGCCGGCTACGTCCGCCGCGCCCCCGACCCCGACGACCGCCGCAAGGTGATCGTCGAGCCGATCGGTAAGCCGGCCCAACTCGACCAGGTCATGGCGCCGGCCCGGCAGAAGATCGGCCAGATCCTCGCCGGCTACTCAGACGAGCAACTCCGCGTGCTCTTCGACTACTTCACCCGCGCCACACAGGCGTACCAGGAGGCGGCCGAACACATCCCCGACGGCGACCAGCAGATGCCGTGAACCCGTGCTCGCCCTGGCGATGCTCGCCGCCGTCGGCGCAAGCTCCTCCGTAAACGCCGGTGGGGACGGCGGCCCCAGGTCGCCGTCCCCACCGGTTCGCACGTCAGGCCGGGTTGCCCGTCACCGTGAACAGACGGGTACGGCCGATGTTGTCGAAGGAGCCGAAGCCCACCCGACCGGAGGTGAAGGTGGTGTCCTTCGCGGTCAGCAGCGGATCCCTGTGCCCGTCGAGGTAGACGGCGATCTCACCGGTGGCGGGCTGGTGCACGACCCGCACCTTGTGCCAGTCGGCGTCGGTGATCGCCGGGTTAGCCCCGCGGGAGCGCCCGTTCCACTGCTGGTCGATGCGCTCCCGATCGGCGTTGTTGACCTTGAAGATGCCGTTGTGCGGGTAGATCGTGTTGTCGGTGGACAGGTGCGCGTAGTAGTACTGCGTGTCCGATTGCCAGCCGAAGACGATGATCACGTCCCGGTTGGTCACCGCCACCGGCGTGTCGAGGCGCACCCGGGCGTCGATCCGCACCGACGACCAGGCCGCCGGGCCCTTGTCGAGGAGGGCGTACTCGAACGGACGGCGCGGGCCGGGGCGGCTGACGCCGGCCTCGGCGAGGATGACCTCATCGCCGTCGAACTGCCACTTGGACGGGGTCACCGGCGCCCAGTTCTGCGCGCCGCCGGTGTGGACCACCCGGGTCCTGCCCACGTCGCCCTCCGCCACCTGCCTGGTGCCGACCACCTTCCAGATCTTGCCGTTGGCCTTGGCGAGAAGGTACAGCTCGCCGGCCGCGTCGGTGCCGAAACGCAGGTCGACCCGGTTCGGGTCGCCCGGCGCGCCGGGGGCGGACAGGTCCCGCATCCGCACCAGGTCACCGGCGGTGGTGTACAGGGCGAGCTGGTGGATGGTGGCCAGCCCCTCGCCACGGCGCATCTCGTTGGCCTCGGTGTAGAGGACACGGCCCTCCACGAGGTCGCCGAAGACGTACTTGCCGATCAGGGCCGGAAGGGTGTGTCCGCGGTAGACGAACCCGCCGGCCACCGCGACCCCGACGTCCGAGCTGCAGTTCCAGCCCGGCGCCGGGTCGTGGTCGTACGCCGCGACCGGGTACGTGTAGCCGTACTTCGCGTCGTCGGCCGGCAGCGGGTAGAGCTTGTCGCAGGGCTTGGTCGAGGTCTTGTCGAAGACCCAGGAGCCCTCGCGCTCGCTCCAGCCGAAGTTGTCCCCGGCCCGTACCTCGTAGATCGCCTCGACGGCGTGCTCGCCGATGTGGCCCAGGAACATCCGGCCGGTGGCCCGGTCCCAGCTGAACCGGTGCGGGTCCCGGAAACCCACCGCGTAGATCTCGCCCAGCGCGCCGGCCTGGCCGACGAACGGGTTGTCGGCCGGGATCCCGTACCGGCCGTTGGGCGAGTTGGTGCCCCGCGGGTCGATCCGCAGCAGCTTGCCGTGCGGCAGGCCCATGTTCTGCGGGTCGCCGTTGCGGTAGCCCTGCCCGCCGTCACCGACGGCCAGGTAGAGCATGCCGTAGTCCGCGTCGTCCGGCTTCGCGGTCGGGTTGAAGTTGATCTCCTGGATGCCGTGGATCTGGCCACCGAAGCCGATCCGCAGCAGCTCCCGGTGGGTGCCGGAGAACGTGTCCGCGGCCGGGTCGGTGGCCGTCCATTCGCTGATGACGCCCTGGTAGATGGTGTTCGGCTGGGCGTAGTCCGGCGTCCGGGTGGCCAGCGACGCCTGCTCGGTGTGGATGGTGTAGAAGCGGCCGTTGCGCGCGAAGTCCGGGTGGAACGCCACGTACCCGAAGCCCTGGCCGAGGCCCCGGCCGGAGAAGAACTGCGGCGCGAAGGTCGCTGCCACGTCGAGGTAGACGTGCGGCACGCCGTTCTCGACCAGGTACAGGTTGCCGTTGAGGTCCGGCACCGCGCGGCGGCCCGAGCCGTCGGGCAGCTCACTGATCGTGTTGATCCGGGCCTTGCGCACCAGCCGCTGGTCGGTCGGGGCCGGGTTCGGGTTCGACTGGGGGAAGCTGGCGTACTCCTCCAGCACCAGGCCCAGCCGGGACTGGGTCGGCGTCTCCGGGATCGGGTCGTAGACGGCCCCGGCGGCCCGGGCGGGCCCCGCGACCAGGGTGGACAGGACGAGGGTGGCGGCAGTGACCCCGGCGGTCAGCGTGGCTCTGCGGAGCCTGCCGGTGCTGCCAGCGCGAATGAACACGCGGTTTCTCCTTCTCGGTGGGACGGTGCCGAGGGACCGGTCAGTGGGCCATGTAGCGGTACTGCTTGGCGATGTCCTTCGCCGGGATCACGCTGTCGAGGAACATGAGCCCGTCCATGCGGCAGTCGCACGGGTTGCGTTCCAGGTTGTTCTGCGGGAAGCTGCCGCCGATCTTGATGCCGCGCGGGTCTGTGGCGCTGGTGACGTGCGGGCCGGGCCCGGACACCTTCCACGGGTCGCCGGCGACCGTGTAGAAGCCGTCGACCGGCTCGCCGTTGCGGTAGAGCGCCATGGTGCCGGTGGTGAAGTCGTACGTGGCGGCCAGGTGGACCCACTCCCCCTTGGGCAGCAGGGTCCGCCAGTCCTCGCTCGCGGCGAACGTCTGCGAGGAACCGCCGTCGAGCCGCCGGCCGAGGGCGACCAGGCGCAGCTCCCCGTTGACGTCGATGAGCTCCAGCAGGGCCCGTACGCCGTGCCCGTCGGAGTCGCCGGTCAGCACGCCGGCCAGGCCGATCGCGTTGTACCGGTCGGTCGGGTTGGCGGTGGTGGAGTTGAGCGCCGGGCCGTCCATCTCCCGCTTGAACCAGCCCATCACCGTCGTACCCTCGGCGCCGTTGAACGCGCGCAGCGTCCGCACGCCGCTGGACGACCAGATGCCGGCCTTCCAGTCGTCGTTGCCGGCGACCTCCGGGTTGACCTGCCGGGTCTGCAACGCGTTGCCACTTCCCCGGTACGCGTGGTCGGGCACCCGCATGGCCGCGCCGCCGTTGATCAGCTCGATCTCGGTGCCCGAGCGGCCGAGGTCCCGTTCGAGCGCGGGATCGCCGGGCACCGGGTGGTCGAAGTCGTAGAAGGCGACCAGGCGCGACCACAGTGCCGGGTGGACGTCGTGCGGGCCGGGCCGGTCGGCCTGGGCGGGGCTCGCCGCCGTGGTCAGGGCCAGTCCGAGCAGGACGGTGGCCGCGACCGCCGCCCGTCGGGTTCTTCTCATGGATGGTGCTCCGTTCGTCGTAGCCGTGCCTATCGCTGACGGAAGCGCTTACGTGACGGGGCGCGGGGCCGTGCTCGGTCGCTGGGGTCGGGTACGTCTGGACAGGAGTGATCGCCGCCCGGCCACCGGACGGCCGAGGTGAGGCTCGCCGTACGGCGCGTGGGCAGCGGCGGTGCCGCGCGTACGAAAGCGCTTACGAAAGCGCTTTCGTAGCCTATGCTGTGCCTTACGCCACAGGCAAGAGCGCGGTGCGGATCAATGTCTCTCAGGAGTTACGGATGCCCAGACCCGGTCCCCGGCTGCGCCTCGTCGACGTGGCGGAACGTGCCGGTGTGTCGCTGGCGACCGCCTCGCGCGCCCTGGCCGGCCGCGAGGGCGTCAGCGAGGAGGTGGCCGACCGGGTTCGCCAGGTCTCCCGCGAGCTCGGCTACGTCGCCAACCCGTACGCCCGCACCCTCGCCGGTGGTGCCAGCTCCACCGTCGGCCTGATCGTCCACCAGATCGACGACCCCTACTTCTCGGAGATCGCCAGCGGCGTCATCGAGGTGGCCGCCGAGGAGGGGCTGCTGGTCCAGATCGCCCACTCCGGCCGCGACCCGGAGAACGAGCTGCGCCAGCTGCGCCACCTCATCGCCCAGCGGGTCGGGATCATCCTGATCGCCGGCTCCGGCTACGACGACCAGCGTATGGAGGCCGAGGCGCGCGCCGAACTGGCCGCGTTCCAACGCGCCGGGGGCCGGGTCGCCGTCATCGGCCGGCACGCCCTGGGCGTCGACGCCGTCCTGCCCGACAACGAGGCCGGCGGCCGCGCGATCGGCACCCACCTGCTGGACCTCGGCCACCGACGCATCGCCGTCGCCGCCGGCACCCCCGGTCTGACCACGGTGGCCGACCGGCTCGCCGGCGTGGCCGCCGCGCTGGCCGAACACGGGCTCTCGCTCGACGCGCTACCCGTCGTACACAGCGACTTCACCCGGGACGGTGGCCGGGTGGCCGCCGAGCGGATCCTGCGCGAGCATCCGGAGAGCACCGCGGTCATCGCGCTCAACGACGCGATGGCGACCGGTGTGCTGTCCGCCCTGCGGGCTCACCGCGTGCGGGTGCCCGACCGGGTGTCGGTGGTCGGTTTCGACGACGTGTCGGTGGCCGCGGACCTCGCGCCCAGTCTCACCACGGTGCGCCTGCCGATGACGCAGATGGGGCGGATGGCGCTCGCCCTCGCCCTCCAGCCGCGCGCGACCCGCCCGCGCCGCCGCTCCACCGGGCACACCCTGATCGTGCGCGACTCGACCGGCCCCGCGCCGGCCGGGCGGCCCTGAGCCGGGCCCGCCGCCGCCCGGCACGAAGCGCGGCGGCGGGCCGAGCAGCCGACCGCCGCCGGCGGGTTTCCCCTGCCGAGGTCCGGGAAGGCACCGGCATGGCCGATTCTTTCGTGGATGAAGACCTGGCGACATTGCGGGCCATCGCGTACGCCGCCGGGATCCCGGACAGTGACCGGATGCCGCACGACGACCTTGTCGCCGCGCTGCGCCGGGCCGGCCTGGCCGAGCCGACCGGCAGGCCGATCGACACCAGCCTGGCTGATCCGGGTGATCCCGGCACGAACGAGGGCGTTTACCACGGCCGGGGCGTGGGGCGACGAGAGTCCGCCGGTGGCCCAGCCGCCCAGACGGCGGCGTCCCGAGCGGGCGGGCCGAGACCGGGACGTTCGGGCACCGACCACTGACCGGCGCTGCCGACCAGTTCGACAGCCCACCACACGGGAGGCGACATGAGCAAGGACATCAACCGGGTGGCGAAGTCCCGAGCCGACCACCTGCCGGGCGAGACCGCGCACCGGAGCATCGACGACCGCGGCGTGACGCGGGGCCGTACCGGGGATTCCCGTACCGCCGGGCCGCCCGACGGCACCGGCACCGTTTCCGGGGTGAAGGGCATGCCCCGCAGCGACCTGAACCTCGGTGACGAGAGCACCGGCGGCCAGGCTGCCGAGCAGGCGATCGGCGCCCGTCGGGAGGAGTCCGGCACCGAGATCGAGGACCGCACCGAACGGTGACGGCACGGCGTCCAGGGCGGCCAGAGGCCGCCCTGACCCGCATCTGACAGGTCCGCTCGCTCTACCCTGTCGGGCGTGCTGTCCCAGGTAACGGGTCTGTGCTGCCGCACCCGGAAACAGCACCCACAGTGCCGCAACAGGCACGACCGCGAGATCGACCCGGCGACCGGCCGATACCGCAGGGTCTGCCGTGTCTGCAACAGCGATGCGCAACGACGGTGGCGGCAGCGGGCAGGCCCGCCAGGCGGCCCAGGCCCGGGCCAGCTACGGCCGCCCGAACGGTTGACAGCTCACGCCTGAACGCTGCCGGTGCTCATCGCGTGAGGGTCGCCGGCAGTGGCTTGGTGTGCAGGATGACCAGCTCCGCGACGGCCCGGGTCAGGGCGACGTAGAGCCGGTTCATGCCACGGGGCTCGGCGGCGACGATGTCGGCTGGCTCCACCAGCACCACCCGGTCGTACTCCAGGCCCTTGACCTGGCTCACCGGGATCGCGTTCAACGACGCGGCGAGGTGATCGGGGGCGATGACCGCGCCGCTCTCCTGAGCGACCGCCGCGGCCAGGTCGTCCACCTGCCGGATCTCCAGGGCGCCGCCGGGTCGGTAGGAGCGGGTGGGCTCGATGCCCGGGGGCAGGGCCCGGGCGGCGAAGTCGGCGATGAGCTGCGGCACCCGGTATCCGGTGGGCAGGTCGAGCGTCCTGACCTCGCGCTTGCCCAGCCGCTGCACCAACTCCGACCAGGACTCGGCGGCCAGCGGGTGGGTGGCCTGCCCGAGGTCGCCCACGATGGTCATCGAGGCGTGGGCGGCGCGGCGGGCGATCATCCGACACTCCATCGGGGACAGGTCCTGCGCCTCGTCGAGGATGACGTGCAGGTACACGTCCTCGACGGGCTCCTCGGGCTCGGCGACCGGGAGCGGCTCGGCCAGGACCGGCACGTAACCTTCCGCGCCGTACGGGTCGAAGCCGTCGTTCCAGCCGGTCACCTTGTGGCCCTCGCGCAGGATGATCGCGGCCGCCCAGCGCTGCGCGGCCCAGTGGTCGTTGCTGTCGATGGACTGCCCGGACAGTGCGATCGGGGTGGACAGGCCGGGCGCGAACAGCTGCCAACCATCGTTGAGGCTCCAGCTCACCACGAAGGTCTCGGCTAGGCGGGTGCCGCTGCTCAGCTCACGCAACTTCCAACCGGGCACCGTCGCCTTGGGCTTCTCCGGCTTGCCGAGGATCTCGGCAAGCTCGTCGAGCAGCGGAACGTCGTCCACCGTCCACTCCCCGTTCTGCGCGGGGAGGACGTCCTGCGGGGTCAGCGGCGGCCACCACGCGTTGAGGAAGGCGTCCGGGATCTCCTTGCCGTCCAGCATCTCGGACAGCACTTTCGCTGCCATGGTGCGGCCGCCGTTGGGCTTGACGCCGAGCGCTTCGCAGCGCTTCCTTATCTCGAGGCGGGCCTTTGCCAGGTCGTCGGCGTTGAGGGTGCGCAGGTGGTCCGGTGCGTTCGGCGGAGTGTCCCACGCCAGCTCCGTGAGCACCCGCACCATCCGCAGATCGCCCTTCTTGCGGGCCACATCGGCGGGGTCGCGGCGCGTCGCGGTGACGCCCTCGAACAGCTCGCCGATCGCCCGCAGGTGGACACTTTCCTCGCCGAGCCCGGGCAGCACCCGACCGATGTATTCGGTGAACACCGTCGACGGGCCGACCACCAGCACCCGGCCGTCGGAGAACCTGCCGCGATCGGTGTAGAGCAGGTAGGCCGCCCGGTGCAGGGCCACCTGCGTCTTGCCGGTGCCGGGGCCACCGGTGATCAGGGTGACGCCGTGGGCGGGCGCCCGGATCGCCTCGTCCTGCTCGCGCTGGATCGTGGCGGCGATGTCGCGCAGGTGCTCGCCGCGCTTCCTGCTCAACGATCTGAGCAGGGCGCCCTCACCGACCACGCCATCCACGTCCTTCGTGGACAGGACCTCGTCATCGAGCCCGACCACCTTGGGGCCGTCGCAGACGATGACGCGTCGGCGATCCACGCCGAGCGGCTCGCCGGGGGTGGCCCGGTAGAAGGGCGCGGCGGCAGGCGCGCGCCAGTCCACCACCAGCGGCTCCCGGTCCTCGTCGCGGACGCCGAGGCGGCCGATGCGGTAGGTGTCGCCGTCGTCGAAGTCCAGCCTGCCGAAGACGATGCCCTCCTCCTGACTGTTCAGATCGGACATTCTGGCGGCGGCGCGCAGCACCATGGCGTCGCGCTCGACCAGGCCGGTGAGCGGGCCCGACGTGGCGCGGCTGTGCCCTTCTTCCTTCAACTCCCTCGTTTGCGTGCGCATGACCTCCAGGCGCTGGTAGACCCGGTCGACTACCTGCTGCTCGATGGCGATCTGCTGTTCTGTCTCGGACACGAGGCTCCCTTGATCGGGCGTGGCTCTTCGCGGATTTGTCGAGGATATGTGCCGGTCAGAGGCACAAAATCGGTATCCGGGACGATTCGAACGGCTTGACGGACCGATAGCATGGAGATGGCGGAAGGAAGAGCCGCTCGAAAAGCTGAAGGTCAGCGGGAGCTGTGGGGCGGCTGAGTCGGGTTCGTGGCCGACGAGACGGTGGCACCGGAACTCGGCCCGTCTTCGGGGGCCGGTCGGCAGCCGAGGTAGGCGTCCAGTGCGGCAGCGCCGCTGAGCATGGCGCGGCTGCGGGCCGAGAGGCGGGCATGCCAGTCGCGCAGCATCGATTCAAGGGGCGCGACGCCTCCGGCGGAGCGGACCTGGACGATCAGCGGGGCTATCTGCTCCAGCAGGTAGCCACCTCGTCTGAGCTGGTGGATGAGTAGGACGTCGCGCACGTCGGCCGCGCTGTAGACCCGGTAGCCCGTCTGCGGGTCGCGGCGCGGTTGGACCAGGCCGGCGCGTTCCCATTTGCGCAAGGTGGCTGGGCGGATGCCGAGCCTTCTCGCCAGGGGGCCGACGAACGTGTCGCCGCGTTCCTGCGGTACGGGACTGAGGTCGTGAAGCGCGGCTTCGACGGCCTGGAGGGTACGGCGGTCGTCGAGAAGCTGGGCGTGGCTCTCGTCGATGATCTGGAGCGCATCCTCGGTCGCGCCCCGGTTGATCGTCTGCATGATCGACGTGGCTCTCTGGTGGCCGTGTCCGGGCACGAGGGCGAGGAACGCGCGCAGCGCTTGCGCGTGCAGCGGCGTGTAGGTGCGGTAGCCATGCGGGGTGCGTGCCGCCGCCGGAATGATCCCGGCCGCCTCGTAGTTCCTGACCGCCTGCGTGGACAGACCGTGCGCTCGCGCCAGGTCAACCGGCCTGAGCTTTCCACCGCTTTGAAGGTTTCGCCTCATCGTCCTGCCATATCGCGGGAAAAGCCTCCACCGTCGGTTCAACGATACCGTTGAGGATATGACTACCGGTATCAAAGAGGCCGCCCACGTCGTCGACGCTGCCACCGTCATGGGCCTGCTCCCGGCCCGACCGCGGCTGCTTGCCTTGGGTGAGCCGACCCATGGCGAGGACGTTCTGCTCGAGCTGCGGAACGATCTCTTTCGGCAACTCGTCGAGCAGGAGGGCTACCGGACGATCGCGGTCGAGAGCGACTGCATGATGGGCCTGGTCGTGGACGACTACGTCACGTCGGGTACCGGTGCCCTCGACGAGGTCATGGAGCGCGGTTTCAGCCACGGGTTCGGCGCCTCCGCGGCCAACCGCGAACTGGTGCGCTGGATGCGGGCGTACAACGACGGCCGGCCAGCGGCAGAGCGGCTGCGCTTCGCCGGTTTCGACGGCCCGCTGGAGATCACCCACGCCGCGAGCCCTCGGCAGGCCCTCACCACACTCCACGCCTACCTCACCGCCTGGATTGACGCCGACCTGCTTCCCTGCGCCGCGGAAACGCTCGACCGCCTGCTCGGCGCCGACGACCGGTGGACCAATCCCGCCGCGATGATGGACCCGTCCCAGTCCGTGGGGCAGACGCCCGAGGCCAAACAGCTGCGGCTGCTCGCCGACGACCTGGTAGCCCTGCTTGACACGCAGGCGCCACACCTGATCGCGGCGTCCTTGCGGGACGACTGGGACCGGGCACGCGGGTACGGTCGTGCCGCCACCGGGTTGCTGCGGTACCACTTCTGGATGGCCGACACGTCACCGAGCCGCATGGCTCGACTGCTGGGCGTGCGGGATTCGATGATGGCCGCCAACCTCCTGGCCCTCGCCGAGCGCAGGCCGACGCTGGTCTACGCCCACAACGCACATCTGCAGCGGGACAAGAGCACGATGCGGATGTGGGAGGGCCCGGTGGAGTGGTGGAGCGCCGGGGCGATCGTCAGCGCCCACTTGGGCGAGGGGTACGCCTTCCTGGCCACGGCCCTCGGCACGATCCGCCACCACGGTGTGGAGACCCCACCGCCGGACACCGTCGAAGGGCTCCTGTACGCGCTCCCGGAGGACTCGTACGTCGTCGACGCCCGCCGACTGGCCGCCATCCTCGGCGACGTCACGCCCGCTCCTCGCGAGTCCCCCTGGTTCGGCTACGCCCCGCTGGACCCGGCCCACCTGGCGAGCAATGACGGGATCGTGTTCGTCAAGGACGCCCCCGCGGGGCAACCGTGGTGGCCGGTGGCGTGACCATCGACAGGTGATCAAGGGGCCAGGTGGCGGGGGGTGAAGCCGGGCGGGCCGGGGTGCCCGCCGCGGCTACATCCCCGCTAGTTCGCGGCCATCACGGTAAAGGTGAATCCGGTGCTCGTCGGACGGCGCAGCGGGATGTCGCACTTGATCCGGCGCAGTACCTCGTTCCTGCTGAGGCCGAGCCCGTGCGCGATGAGTCGTTCCGGGCGCACCGGTACCGGATCCTCGAAGACGACCTCCACCTGGACCGGCCACGCCCTCTCGAGCCATGCCGACGGGGTGTCCAGCCGCCAGGCCCCCGTCCAGTCGAGGGTGAAGCGGTTGCGCCGGGCGAGCAGCGGATCCAACAGCCTGGACGCCACCAGTTCCGGATCGTTGACGCCGTAGCCGTGGAGTTCGGCCGGATCGAAGGATTTGACCGGCGTTCGCTCGTGCACGGTGAGCTTGCTCGTCCGATCGCAGGATACACAGCGGACCAGCAGCCACACGTCCAGCAGCTTGCCGTTGGCGTTGACGCGGAACCGGCCCTCGCCGGTGGTGGCCGACTCCGACCGGCAGTCCACGCACCGCAACGACAGCAGAGGAAGCCTGGTCCGACGAACGACCCAGGGCAGCACGGTATGAGGTTGTGAAGACATGATCTCTCTAGACCTGATCTCTAGACCTGACACGAGGCCGATTGCGCGCGGCCTCAAACGCTGTATGACCAGGCGCACAAGGGCAGCCCGGCAGAACCGACGGGGAGCGTCGGCTACAGGTGAGCGGAAGAAGGTGTCAGGTCTAGAGAGCAGGCGGGGTCACGCGGTTTGTCCTCTGTCCTCGCGGCGACGGGCCGCAGGCAACCTACGGGAACGCGGAAGGAAGGCTCAAACGGTTTTCCGACCGAAACCAGTGCTACCGGGACCCCTCGGTGGCGAAGGCGCCCGGGCTGGGACCGCCGGGTGGCGGCCAGGGCCCGGCCGCCACCGATGTCAATGGGCGCGTCAACCAACACATGCCTCCGGTCGACGACGGCATGAAGATCCTCGCCGCCGCCGACCGGATGTATATCGAACTCCCGTCTTTCGATGACCGTCAGCCGCAGATCAGGTCGTCGAGCAGTGCCATTTCCCGCTGCATGACTGCCGGCGCACGGTCCGGGTCGGCCAGTACGGTGGCCAGGTAGAAGACCGTCGAGCGGTGCCCGTCCGGGGTGACCGCGTTGAGAGTGCTCATCCCGGGCATGTCGCCGAAGTGCGCCCAGTACCCGCCACACCGGTTGGGTAACCACATGATGCCCAGCCCGTAGGCGATGCCGGGCCGGATGTCCTGGACCGACTCGGCCAGCACGGTCTGGTGCAGCTCGGCCATCTGCCCCGGCCGCAATAGCTGGCCGCGCGCCACCGCCTGCCAGAAGCGGGCCAGGTCGGTGGTGGTGCTGACCAGGCCGCCGGCCGACGCCGCAACGGTCGGATTGAAGAGGGTCGTGTCGACCAGCGGCCCGCCCGGCACGAACTGCTGGTACCCCTCGGCGTGCGGCTGGGGCAGGGTCGGCCGGTCACCGGGGTAGAACGTATGGGTCAGGTGCAGCGGCATCAGGATCCGGGAGCGCACCTCGGTGTACCACGGGTGTCCGGTGACCCGTTCGATGAGCATCCCGACCAGGAGGTAGTTGGTGTTCGAGTAGCTCCAGTGCGTGCCGGCGGCGAACAGCGGCGGGTGCCGCATCGCCATCACCACGAGCTGCGCCTCGGTGTAGTGGTCGAAGCGGTGTGCCAGGAACTCGTCGGCCGACTGCAGCGCGACGAGGTCGTCGGTGGAGTCGTAGAGGCCGCTGGTGTGCTGCAGGATCTGGCGTACGGTGACGTGCCGGCCCTCGTTGCCGTTGCCGTTGACGACACCAGGCAGCCAGCGTTCGATCGGGTCGTCCAGCCCGATCCGGCCCTCGCCGACGAGTTGGAGCAGCACCACCGACACGAACGTCTTCGTGGCGCTGCCGATTCGGAAGTACCCGTCGACCGGCATCGGCGCGCCGGTGTCCAGGTCGGCCACGCCGCTGCGGGCCACGGTCACCCGGCCCCCGTCGCGGACCAGGCCCTGCGTCCCGGATACGCCGAGGCCGTGCAGATCGTCGAGGCCCTGCTGTAGCACCGTGGCCGTGGACCGGTGATCCAGGGCCGGCGGCGCGGCCGACCCGGCCCCACCGCCGACCGCCGCGGCCAGCATCACGCCAGCCGTCGCGGCCGCCACGACCCTCCGCCACCTCACCGCCCCCGGGACTGCGGAACGTGCGCTCACATCGAGGCTCCTTTCGGGAAAGCGACTGTGCGTCGACCGTACGAAGAGCTTCGATGCCCGCACCAGCCGGAAGACCCGAAACCGGACGTTGGGGCTAGCCCCACCACCCGACAAGAAGACCGCGTAGCCAGCGCGATACAACTGTTGACAGACCCATGTTCGGCAGCGGCTCGCAGAGCAATTCTGATCCTCGGCGGCGGCCGAACTCGTCGCCCATCGAAGGCGGGCGGTCTGGTGTAGGTGGTCGAAGATGATCTGGTCGACTGGCGAGACGCGGTGACGGTCGGCATGGGTAAGCCAGAGAATCTGCTCGATCTCGCCGGCCGGTTGCAGGGTGCCTCGGTAATCGGCGGTGTAGCAGGTCATCCGCACGATGGTGCCGTCGGGGTGCCCGTGGGCCTGGGCGTGGAAGGTGCCCACATGCGCGCGGCGCTGTCAGCAGCGATCGTGACGGTGAGCTCTTCCTGGGATATCGCGGATGAGGGTGTCGATGTCGCTTTCACCCGGTTCTCGCTTGCCGCCCGGAATGTAGAGACGTCCTTGCCGCGTGAGCGGGAACTGAGGATCGGCACCTTTCTCCAGCCGGATCCAGGCGATTTTGTCGATGGCGGTCACGGTGGTCTCCCTCGTAGCCGGCCCGTAGCAGGTTACGCAATCAGGCCAGGCGGACACTCGACCGATGCGTTGTCAAGGACGGGACCAGCGCTCGCGAGGGCGCCGACGTACGGCGTTGGCCGCGCCAGACTAAGTCCTTTACACAAGAACTGTCATTATGATGCAGTGCCGCTATGCCGGCTTTGTCCGGATAGATTGTTGGATTGCTATTAACGGTAATCCAATAATCCGTACGCACGTCGGACCGCAGACGAGGAAGGCCGGCAAAGCGCCGCCGTCAGCGCTGTCGCTTCGACGGCGAGATGGCGAGATGGCGAGCCGGGCTACGACGTGGCGAGGTGGTGCCGAGTTCTCATTCGATGTGGCGAGCGCCGAACCGAGGACCACGGCATCCAGGCGGGGCTGCCGTGCAGGGCGATTCCCAGCGGATCACCGACGCCGTGGGCGACGCGACGGCCAGCCGACGCCAGACCCCGTCTCGGCTGCGCGTACAGGCGCTCGACCAGGAGCACGGTCCTCCTGATTCAAGCCGATTCCGCGTACTCGGTGAGAACCTCGTCGATCACTCGTCTGGCCTCTACAGCCGCGGTATGGTCCCGCCGCAGCGCCCGGGCGTAGGTGACCAGCGCCTTCCACAGCGCCCAGCCCCGCCCACGGGCCCACGTCCCAGGGTCGACATCGAGCCTTGCGCGGAACGCTTCGCGGCTCGCCCCGGACAGAAGTGTCCAGGCGATCGCGACATCGCACGCGGGGTCACCGACACCGCAGGTCCCGAAGTCGATGACGGCAGCCAGCGCGCCGTCACGGACCAGAAGGTTCCCCGGGGCTACGTCGCCGTGGAACCACACCGGACGGCAATCCCAGGACGCCAGCAGCGCCAATTGCCAGATCTCCTCGACGGGATCCCTGGGTATCCGATCGTCGAGCGCCTCGATCGCCCGTTGCGTCTGGCGGTCGTAGACCTGCAGCGGCCCACCACGGAACCAGTTGTGCAGCCCCGGCTCGGGCCCGCCGGTGGGATCGATCTGTCGCAGCGCGACGAGGAAGGTGGCCAGGCTGTCCGCAAAATCGACCAGGTCGCCGATGGTGTCGATGCCGGCGGGATCGCCGTCGAGCCATTCATAGATGGACCAGTGGAAACCAAACCCTTCGTCGGGCTCGCCCTTCGCCAACGGCACAGGTATCCGCAGCGGCACCCGTGGCGCAAGTATCGGCAGCCATCGGTGTTCCTTGTCCACCGCCAAGGCATACTCCCCAGCGGTGGGCAGCCGTACGGACATACGGTCACCGAGATGAAAAGTCTGGTTGTCCCAACCACTGGTCGCAACAGGCCGCAAAGGCAGGTCGGCCCATCGCGGGAACTGCCTGGCTACCAGCCGTCTCACGACACTCACATCGACCAGCCGTCGATCTGGTACCGGGACGGTGTCCGGGTCAGAGGTCACGCGACAGCATCGCCAGGCGGCCGCCCGACGACAAACCGATTTTGCGCGCGGGCTCGTGCGAAGCGGACGGCCCGGAACACGGACGGGATCACCGATGTGACCGCATCCCTGCAGAAATTGCCGGCTGCGTCCTCGGGTGAGGGCCGGTCAGCGGCGGCGCCAGGGCAGGCGCCAGCGTCGCCGCCTGACGCGGACCGAAGCAGTGGCGGTGCCCGCGACGGCGGCGGTCGTGACACGCTCCGCGGCGGCCCGCTCCCGCTCCTCCCGCCAGCGTCGGACGGTCTCCTCGACGTTCACCGGGCGGACCGCCACCCGCGGCCCGCTCGGTGAACGCAGGAAGTCCACGATCTCCCGGTTCAGCGCGGCGACCACCGTTCGCACCGACTCCTCGGTCGGCAGGTCCCGCACCTCGCCGGGCAGCCGCTCCACCCGACGCCGCAGCTGCAGCGGGGTGGGCAACAGCAGGTCACCCGGGATCCGTTCCCGCTCCAGGAAGCTCTTGATCCACCACGACTCGTCGTAGGGCAGGTCGCGGCCCGGAATCGGCTTCCCGGCGCCGGGCAGGTTGTCGAACTCGCCGCGCTCCTGGGCCGAGCGGATCTGCGCCTCGACCGCCGCCTCCCAGCCAGTTGTCACCGCCGTCACCTCCCGCACCCACCGTATCCGCTGGTCCCGCCCAAGGTCAGCGCTCGGTGCCGACGGTCTGTTCCCCACGGCGCCCGGGGTGCGCCCCGGCGTACGTCTCCGGCCTGGGCCACGGGTGGCCCGTACCGTCAGCGCAGGGACCAGCGGCGGGGCGCGACTGGCCGATCGGCCTCGGCGCCGCGGTGGCGTGCCTGCCGGTGCTGCCGGCCCGCCGGCTTCCGGCGGGCATCCTGCGCGATCTGGCCGCGTTCATCCCGGATGTCCGACCACGGTGCGGCGGCTGTAGCGGGATCCGCGGGTGCCGCGCCGGGCGAAGGCCGCGTACCGTGTTCGCCCTGCTCCGGCTGGCAGGCCGATCGACCGTTGAGGGTTCGCCACGCCGCTGGCTCGCTGTCCGCCGAGCGGAGTTACCGGGTGTTCTTCCTGACCGCGTCGTGAACAGCCGCGGGTACGGGCCAGGGGCGGCAGCGGACGTGCCGGTGCCCGTCCCGCGGAAACGGGGGCCGGGCGGGCAGCACCTCCCGGAAGACGTACCCGCTCTTCTCCGCCACCCGACAGGAGGCCGGGTTGTCCACCTGGTGCAGCAGTTCGAGGCCGGTCAGTCCAGCAGCCGCGAAGCGGGCGAACGCCCACTTGCTGACCGCATCCACGGCACGGGGCGCGACGCCCCGCCCGCGGGCGGGTGCCGCCGTCCAGTAGCCCACCTCGGCGTACGGGCGTCCGGGGGTGACCTCCTTGAGCAGCACGTGCGCCACCAGCCGCTCCCCGTCGGGCGTCGGTTCCAGCACCGCGAAGCTGAACCGGCGATCGGCGGCCCAGCCCTGCTGGCTGCGGCGCAGGAACGCGCGGGCCTCGGCCGGCGTGGTCACCGGGTTCCGGGTCCAGCTCAACAGCACCGGATCCCGGTACGCGGCCAGCAGCGCGTCGGCGTCGCCGTCGCGCCACGGCCGCAGCAGCAGACCGGGCGCGGACGAGGTGGGCGGTGCGTGCAGCACGATCGACATGCCGGTAGTCTGGCCCGCCCCCGCCGCCCGGGGCGACCCCGCCGCCCGGCTGTGGCGGCTGCTCGACCGGCTGGCCGGTGGCATCCTGCTCGCCCTCGGCCTACGGTCCGCGCTGGCGTGACGTGCGTAACCGCCACAGCCGACCGGTGGGGCGTAGGGTCGGCGGCGGGACGAACCCGGGGAGGGCGCATGGTCACGGTCGGCGCGGTGGTGGGGATCGCCCTGGTGGCGCTGGGTCTGGTGCTCACGCCCGGCCCGAACATGGTCTACCTGGTCTCCCGGTCGGTCACTCAGGGCCGACGGGCCGGGCTGGTCTCGCTGCTCGGGGTGGCCGTCGGCTTCCTCGTCTACCTGGCCGCGGCGGTCGCCGGGATCGCGACGGTCTTCGTGCTGGTGCCCGCACTGTACGTGGCGGTGAAGCTGGCCGGGGCGGCGTACCTGCTCTGGCTGGCCTGGCGCACCCTGCGCCCCGGCGGCCACTCCGCGTTCACCCCGGCGCCGCTGCCGCCGGACCGCCCCCGGCGGCTGTTCACCATGGGCCTGGTCACGAACCTGCTCAACCCGAAGATCGCCATCCTCTACGTGTCGCTGCTGCCGCAGTTCATCGACCCGGCGCGCGGGCACGTGGCGGTGCAGAGCCTGCTGCTGGGGCTCACCCAGATCGGCATCGCGCTGACGGTGAACGGGCTGATCGTGCTCACCGCCGGCGCGGTGTCGGCGTTCCTGACCCGGCGGCCGGCGTGGGCGCGGGTACAGCGGTACGTGATGGGCAGCGTGCTGGCCGGCCTGGCGGTCCGCATCGCCGCCGACCGGTCCCGCGCCGCCGTCGCCACCCCCTGACCGGTCGCTGCCCCGCCCGCCTCGCGTCGACTCGGCCGGCGGCACCCAGCCGGTGTCGGCGCCCTGTCAGACCGGCAGCTCGCGCAGCACCGCCACGCCGCCGGGCGGCACGGTCACCGCCCGAGCGCTCGATCCGGGCCGACCGCGGCGGTAGGCGATGATGGTGCCCGTGCCACCCGGGCCGGTGGCGTCGGCGCAGGAGGCGGGCAGTTCGTGATCAGCATCCCCACCCCACCCCAGCCCACCGACCTCGGCGACGTCCGGGTGGCCAACCGGGCCGTGGTCCTGCGCCACGTCCGCCTGCACGCCCCCTGCTCCCGGGCCGACATCGCCGCGCACACCGGGCTCAACAAGGCCACCGTGTCCAGCCTGGTCGCCGAACTGCTCGAGCGGCGGCTGGTGCGTGAGACCGGCCTCACCGAGAACCGGGTGGGGCGGCCGGCCACCATGCTCGTCCTCGACGGCGAGCCCTACGCCGGGCTCGGCCTGCAGATCGGCGCCGACGAACTCGTGGTGGTCGCCGCCGACCTGGGCGGCAACCGCCTGCTCACCTGGCGGCGCGCCTTCGCCGCGCCGGCCGTCGCGCCGGAGGAGACCGTCCGGGCGCTCGCCGCGCTGGCCCACCGGGCGGTCACCCGGGTCACCGCGCAGGGCCGCCGCGTGCTCGGCCTCGTCGTGGGCGTGCCCGGGCTGGTGGCCACCGACGGCGCGGTCCCGCTGGCGCCGGCGCTGGGCTGGCGGGACGTGCCGCTCGCCGCCGAACTGCGCCGCGCGCTGCGGGAGCCGGGCTTCACCGTCGGCGTCGACACCGACGCCAACCTCGCCGTCCTGGCCGAGCAGCGACACGGCGCGTACGCCGGGACGGCCGACCTGGTGCACCTGACCGGCGGCATCGCCCCCGGCGCCGGGGTGATCAGCGGCGGCCGGCTCCTGCGCGGTGGTCGCGGCTTCGCCGGCGAGATCGGCCACGTGCCGCTGGACCCGGCCGGCCCGGCCTGCGTGTGCGGGCGGGCCGGCTGCCTCGCGGCGTTCGTCGGGGTGGACGCCGTGGTCCGGCGGGTGCTCCCGGACGCGGAGCAGGACGGCCCGGTCACCGACTACCTGCCGGAACTCGACCGTCTCCAGGCCCTCGCCCGCTCCGGCGACGAGGCCGTCCTGACCGGACTCGCCGAGATCGGCCGGCGGCTCGGCCACGGAGCGTCCATCCTGGCCAACCTGCTCGACCCACAGGTGGTCGTGGTCGGCGGCCACCTCGCGGCGCTGGCGTCCTGGCTGCTGCCCCCGGCCCGGGCCGAGTTGACCGCCCGTACCCTCGCCGCCGGCGGATGCCGGCTGGAGGCCAGCGCCCTCGGCACCGCGGCCACCGCGCTCGGCGGCGCCACCGCCGCGCTGGCCACCGTGGAGGCCGGCCGGCTACCGGCCGCCTGACCTCGGCGGGCAGCCCCGGTACCCACCGGGCCTTGACCGGTCGGTGCCGTGCTGCCAACCTCGATACCGCCTCCCCGTCACAAGGGCAGCCGGGGCGGCATCTCTTTCCGCGGTCGTCGAAGCGCTTCACCAGCGTCCGGGCCGACCACCGCGCTCCCATCCGCACGATCAGGCGCCGCCGCTCGTCACGGCGGTCGTCGAAGCGCTTCGAGACGTCGGTCGCCCCGACGCCCACGGAAGGCACCCGCCGTGACCGACCGCATCCCCCACCGCCTCGACGACCTGCTGGCCCGGCTCACCCTGCCCGAGAAGCTCGGCCTGCTGCACCAGTGGCAGGCCCCGGTGCCCCGGCTCGGCCTGCCGGCCTTCCGGACCGGCACGGAGGCGCTGCACGGCGTCGCCTGGCTCGGGCCCGCGACCGTCTTCCCCCAGGTGGTCGGGCTGGCCGCCACCTGGAACCCCGACCTGATCCGAGCCGTGGGCGCCGCCGTCGGCGACGAGGTCCGCGCCAAGCACCACGCCGACCCCGCCCGGGTCGGCCTCAACGTGTGGGCGCCGGTGGTGAACCCGCTGCGCGACCCGCGGTGGGGACGCAACGAGGAGGGCTGGTCCGAGGACCCGTGGCTGACCGGCCGACTGGCCACCGCGTACGCCCAGGGGCTTCGCGGCGACCACCCGACCCGGTTACGCACCGCGCCGACCCTCAAGCACTTCCTCTGCTACAACGACGAGACCGACCGGGCCACCACCTCCAGCAACCTGCCACCCCGGGTGCTGCACGAGTACGAGCTGCCCGCCTTCCGAGCACCCGTCGAAGCCGGCGCGGCGGTGGCGGTGATGGCCTCCTACAACCTGGTCAACGGCGTGCCGGCGCACCTGAGCCCGCTCATCGCCGGCGAGCTGCGCGGCTGGACCGACGACGAGATCATGGTGGTCGGCGACGCCGCGGCGGTCGGCAACATCGCCGATGTGCAGGCCCACCTGCCCGACCACGTCGCAGGCTTCGCCGCCGCGCTGCACGCCGGCGTCGACAGCTTCACCGAGGACGAAGCGCGCCGACCGTCGCCCGGCTGGCCGAGGCGCTGCGCCGCGGCCTGGTCACCGAGGCCGACGTGGACCGCGCGGTACGCCGGATCCTCGGCGTACGGCTACGCCTGGGCGACCTGGACCCACCGGACGAGGACCCGTACGCCGACGTGCCGCCGGACGTGGTCGCCTGCCCGGCACACCGGCGACTGGCCCGCGAGGCGGCCCGCCAGGCGGTCGTGCTGCTGCGCAACGACGGGCTGCTCCCCCTGTCCCCCGCCACGGCACCCCGGGTGGCGGTGCTCGGCCCGCTCGCCGACACCGTCCACCTCGACCGGTACAGCGGCACCCCGCCGTACGCGGTCAGCGTGTACGGCGGCCTGGCCGGGCGGCTGCCCGAGGTGACCACCCACCTGGGCACGGACCGGATCGCGCTGCGCCTCGGCGACCGCTACGTGCGCTGCCCGGACACCCCCGACGGCGGCCCGCTGACCCTGGCCGCCGCGCCCACCGGGTTCGACGTGCACCACTGGGCGCCGGGACGTGGTGACGCTGCGCGCGGTCGGCAACGGCCGGCACGTCGGTGCCGACGACACCGGCACGCTGGTCAACGACCGCCCCGGCCCGGGCGGCTGGGTGGTCCGGGAGACGTTCCGCCTCCACCACCGTGCCGACGGCACCGCGCTGCTGCACCATCTCGCCACCGACCGGTACGTCACCGTCGACACCGAGGGCCGGCTGGCCGCCGGGGCGGGTCTCGCCGACGCCGCCGCGTTCGCCGTGGACCTGCTCGCCGACGGGGCCGCCGCGCTGGCCGCCGCCGCGGACGTGGCCGTGGTGGCGCTCGGCAACCACCCGATGGTGGGCGGCCGCGAGACCGAGGACCGGGTCGACCTGGCCCTGCCGGGTGGGCAGGAGGCGCTGCTGCGTGCGGTGCACGCCGCCAACCCGCGGACCGTGCTGGTGGTGACCAGCAGCTACCCGTACGCGGTCGGCTGGGCGCAGCAGCACCTGCCGGCGGTGCTGTGGAGCTGCCACGGCGGCCAGGAGCACGGGAACGCCCTCGCGGACGTGCTGCTCGGCGACGCCGACCCGGCCGGCCGGCTCACCCAGACCTGGTACGGCGACACCGCCGACCTGCCCGACCTGCTCGACTACGACATCATCGGGGCCGACGCCACCTACCTGTACCACCGGGGCGAGCCGCTGTACCCGTTCGGGCACGGTCTCAGCTACACCCGCTTCGGCTATGCCGACCTGCGGTTGAGCGCCGCCGAGGTGATCGCCGGCGAGCAGGTCGAGGTGAGCGTCGCGGTCACCAACACCGGCGACCGGCCGGGCACCGAGGTGGTGCAGCTCTACACCCGGCAGCGGCGCTCCCGGGTCAAGCAGCCGCTGCGGCAGCTGCGCGACTTCACCCGGGTCAGCCTGGCGCCCGGGCAGCGCGCCACGGTCACGCTGCGGCTGCGTACCGCCGAGCTGGCCTGGTGGGACGAGGCGCGGGGCGCCCCGGTGGTGGAGGACGCCACCCACACCGTGCTGGTCGGCCGCTCCGCGCGGGACATCCGGCTGGCCGGCGCCCTCACCGTCACCGGCGGGGCCGGCGCCGCCCCGCCGGTCGTGGTGGACCGGTGCGGGGTGGGCCGGTGACCGGCGCGCGGGGTCGGGGCCGCGGCGCCGGCGGTCAGGTCACCGGCCGCGTTGAGGGTGCCCCGCCAGGGGCCGGACGTCGCCGACGTCGCCCGGCACGCCGGGGTCGCCGCCAGCACCGTCTCGCGTACGTCCTCAGCGGCCAGCGGGTGATCTCCGCGGTGACCCGCGACCGGGTCCTGGCCGCCGTCCGGGCGCTCGGCTGCGGGAGGAACCGGTGCCGGAGGTGACCCTGCTCGCACCGCGGCTGACCGTGCGGGACAGTACCGCCGCCCCCGCCTCGGGCCCGGTCAGAGGTTGTCGGGCTGGGTGAGCGCGGGGTGGCGCCGGCCCGGGGCGGCGTACCAGGCGGTGAGCTCCTCGCGCAGCGCGGTGTCGATCCGCAGCCGCGACCAGTCGTCCAGCTCGGGCAGGTCGTCCGGGTCGAACCAGCCGACCGCGACGGACTCGTCCCCGTCGGCGGTGGCTGCCCCGCCGGCCGCCCGGCAGCGGAACCAGACGTTGAGGTACTCGCAGGTGTCGCCGTTGGGATAGAGCACCGGATGGGTGGCCACCCCAGCGACCCGCTCGATCAGCACCCGCACCCCGGTCTCCTCGTACACCTCGCGCAGCAGCGCGTCGGCCGGCTGCTCACCCGGGTCGACCATCCCGGCGGGCAGCGACCAGCGCCCGTTGTCACCGCGGCGGGCCAGCAACAGCCGCCCGGCGTCGTCGGTCACCACCGCGCTGACCCCGTACAGCATGAGCAGGTCGTGTCCGATGTGCCGGCGCAGCCGGGCCACGTACGGCGAGACAGGCATGGCCGGAAACCTACTCGACGCGCGGGCGTGACCCGTCGTGGCCGGCCGTTAGACTTCGCCCCCGATGGACGCTCAGCCCACCCCCGAGACCCGCCCCTGCGCCCACTGTGGGCGCGACGTGCCGCAGCGCGCGGGCGCCGGCCGGCCGTTCCGCTACTGCCGGGACAACGACGGGGCCTGCCAGCGGGCGTCACGCAACTCGCGGATGCGCCACCGTAACGCCCCCGGGTTGCCCGGCCAGGTGGCCCGCGCCTGGGAGGCGGTGGACCGGCTCGACCAGATCGTGGCGACCCTGACCGAGGCGCTGCACGCCGAGCTGTCCCCGGCCGGGGTGGAGCGGCAGGTCGCCCAGGTCCGCGCCGATGCGGCCGCCCAGGTCGCGGCCGCGCACACCGAACGGGACGAGGCCCGCCGCGACGCCGAGGACGCCGCCGCGACGGCCGCCCGCTCCCGGCAGGACGCCCAGGCGGCGGCCGTCGAGCGGGACACGGCGCGGCAGCGGGCCGAGCGGGCCGAGGCGGAGGCCGCCCAGGCCGGCGAGCGGGCGCGGGACGCCGAGGCGGCCCGGGAGGCCGCCCGCGGGGAGGCCAGCGCCGCGCAGGCGCTGCGGGTGCAGGCCGAACGGGACCGCGACGCCGCCCGCCACGAGTTGTCCACGGTGCGGGCGGAGCTCGACGCCGAGCGGCGGCGGGTGGCCGACCTGGCGGCCGAGCGGGACGCGGCCCGCGCCGACGCCGAGCGGGCCACCCGTACGGCCGGCGAGGCGGCGGAACGCGCCGAGCGGCTGCACGCCGAGGCCGACCGGTCCCGCGCCGACGCCGACACGGCCCGGACGGCGGCCGAGCGGGCACGCGCGGAGACCGCCGAGGCGCGGCGGGCCGAGCGGGAGGCGCGGATGACCGCGGAGCGGGCCGAGGCCGCCCGGACGGAGGCCGTCGCGGCGGCCGTGGCGGCGCGGGAGGAGGCGGCGACCCGCGCCGGCGAGCGGGACGCCCTCGTCGCGGACCTGGTGGCCGTGCGGGAGGCCGCCGACACCGCCGAGGCCCGGCTGGCCCAGCTGACGGTACGCCTGGCCGCCGCCGAGGCCGACCGCGACGCGGCCCAGCGCCGGGCCGCCCAACTCGCCGACCAGGTCAGCGACCTGGCCACGGCGCTGGCCCGGCTCGGCACCCGGGCCGGCTGACCCGCATCCGGCCACCGCCACCGGGCCGTCGACTGCGGTCCCGGAATCGCCCTCGGAGTCCGCGCCGCGCTGCCCCTGAACGCCGGCGTGATCACCGGGTGGCCCGCCGAGGAGTGGGACGGGGCGGCGGCGCACCTGGCGCGGCGGGGATGATCCGGGGCGTGGGAAAGACGTACGAACGCATCGACGGCCGGCTGCGCACCTTCATCGAGGCGCAGCCGATGTTCTTCACCGCCACCGCCCCCCTCGCCGGCGACGGCACGGTCAACCTCTCCCCCAAGGGCCTGCGCGGCTCGTTCGCCGTGCTCGACGAGCGCACCGTCGCCTACCTGGACTTCGCCGGCAGTAACGCCGAGACCATCGCCCACCTGCGGGAGAACGGGCGCATCACGCTGATGTGGTGCGCGTTCTCCGGGCCGCCGAACATCGTGCGGGTGCACGGGCGCGGCGAGCCGGTGTTCCGCGACGATCCCCGCTGGCCCGACCTGCTGCGCCACTTCCCCGACATCGATTCGAGCAGCCACGGGCTGCGGGCCATCATCGTGGTCCACGCCACGCTGATCCGTGACACCTGCGGGTACGCGGTGCCGCTGATGACCTATGACGCGGATCGCGACCTGCACGGCAGGCGGTTCGCCCGGGAGGACGACGCGTCGCTGAGCGCGTACTTCGCCGGCAAGGAGCACGTGGCGACCAGCATCGACGGGCTGCCCGGCCTGCCCCTGCCGTTGCCGCCCACCCCGGCGGGGTGACCGTGGGCGCCGGTCAGTGGATGCCGGCCATCAGTGCCCGGATGTGCCGGGCGAACAGCACCGCGCTCAGTCCCAGCACCACCGACGCCAACCCGAAGGTGAGGAAGTAGACCGTCTGCGACCAGGCCCCGGCCAGCCGGGCCACCTGGCCACCGATCGCGTCACCGACGGCGGAGGCGAGGAACCACAGGCCCATCATCTGGCTGGCGTACTTGACCGGCGCCAGCTTCGTGGTGGCCGACAGCCCCACCGGGCTCAGCGACAGCTCACCGGCGACCTGGATCGCGTACACCGCGACCAGCCACCACGGCGAGACCAGCCGGCCACCGACGGCGGCCTGCGCGGCGGCGGCCATCAGCACGAACGACAGGCCGTTGAGGACCAGACCGACGGCGAACTTCATCGGGGTGGACACCCGGTGGCCCAGTTTCAGCCACGCCCAGGCGGCCAGCGGCGCCCCGATGATGATCAGGATCGGGTTCACCGACTGCAGCCACGACGCCGGGAAGGTGAAACCGAGCGCTTCCCGGTTGGTCTTGTCGGCGGCGAAGATGTTCAGCACCGACCCGGCCTGGTCGTAGATCAGCCAGAACGCGGCGGCGAAGACGAACAGCCACAGGTACGCCTTCATCCGGCTGCGTTCGGTGGTGCTGATCTCCCGGTCGGTCAGGATCCGGGCGAAGTAGCCGACGGCCACCAGCACGGTGACCGCGGTGAGCAGGTTGACCACGGTGTTGACGGTGAACAGCCCGGCCAGGGCGAGCGCCGCCAGCACCGCCAGCGCCACCACGACGACCACGCCGGCGCGGGTCAGGGCCCGTCGCCGGTCCGCCCCGAGCAGCGGGTCGGCCGGCCGAGCGCCGGCGTCGCCCAGGTTGCGGCCCCCGATGACGTACTGCACCACGCCGAAGGTCATGCCGATCGCGGCCGCACCGAACCCCAGATGCCAGTTGATCTTCTCGCCGAGGAAGCCGGTGACCAGTGGGGCGATGAACCCGCCCAGGTTGATGCCCATGTAGAAGATCGAGAACCCGGCGTCGCGGCGCGGGGAGTCCCGGTCGTACAGGTCGCCGACCATGGCGGAGATGTTGGGTTTGAGCAGGCCCGTACCGAGCACGATCAGGGTCATCCCGGCGAACACGCTCCACCGGGTCGGCACCGCCATCACGTAGTGGCCGGCGGCGATGACCACGCCGCCCCACAGCACGCTGCGTCGGGCACCGATGAGCCGGTCGGCGACCCAGCCGCCGGGCAGCGCCATCAGGTACACCATCGCGTTGTAGGTGCCGTAGACGGCGTTGGCGGTGGACTCGCCGATGGCCAGACCGCCGTCGGCGACGGCCGCGGTCAGGTAGAGGACCAGGATGGCCCGCATGCCGTAGAAGCTGAACCGCTCCCACATCTCGGTGAGGAACAGCGTCGACAGCGCCCGCGGATGACCGAAGAAGGTCTTCCCGCCGGGCGGTCTCGCCTCGACCGGCATGTCGCTGCTCATCGTCACCTCCGGCACTCTCTGGGTGGTTAACATCCCCAGTGGCAGCCGAAACACTCCACCCATTCGACCCGGCCGGGGACGACCCCGCCGGGCGGCTGGCATGGCCGGCTACCCTTGCAGGGTTCCGACCCGCGCGGATCGTGCCGGCGTGGGCGGGAATGGCCCGGCGGGGACGGACCGTTACACCGAGAAGACCAGCACCACGAACGAGGGGAAGTCGATCATGGGCGAGCGCATGCTGCGCGGAAGCCGCCTTGGCGCGGTCAGCTACGAATCCGACCGCAACACGGAGCTCGCGCCGCGTCAGACCCGCGAGTACCTCTGCGCCAAGGGCCACCAGTTCGAGGTGCCGTTCGCCGTCGACGCCGAGGTCCCGACGACCTGGGAGTGCAAGTTCGACGGCAGCGTCGCCCGGCTGGTCGACGGCAGCGAGCCGGAGCAGAAGAAGGCGAAGCCGCCGCGTACCCACTGGGACATGCTGCTGGAGCGGCGCTCCATCGCCGAACTGGAGGACATCCTCGCCGAGCGGCTCCAGGAGGTCCGCGCCCGCCGCGGTCGCGCCTGAGCACACGAAACGACCGAAGCGCCCCCGGGATCACCCCGGGGGCGCTTCGTCACGTTCAGTCAGGGCCGCCGCGGTTCGACGATCTCGCCCTCGATGGCCGGGCCCGGCTCGGCGGCCGGCTGCTGCGGGGCCGCCGGCGGCGGCTGCGGGGCACCCCGGCGCACCCGGACCCGGCGCGGGCCGAACAGGTCACCGGCGACCATCGACGACACCCGGCGCTCCGCGGCACGTTGCGCGCCGCCGCGAGCCAGCCGCCGCACCGGCGGCACCAGCAGCAGCAGCCCCACCGCGCCGGTGATCAGGCCGGGCAGCGCCAGCAGCAGCGCACCCGCCAACCCGACCAGGCCGTCGGTGACCTGCTGCCCCGGCGGCTGCCCGGACTCCGCGGCGGCGCGGAACCCCCGCCAGGCGCGCATCCCCTCCCGGCGCAGCAGCACCAGACCGAGCAGGGACGCCGCGAACACCAGCAGCAGCGCCGCGCCGAAGCCGATGCCCCGGCCCACCAGGACGAACACGGTCAGCTCCAGCACCGCGAGCAGCAGCAGGGCCGGCGGTACGTACCTCAGTCCTCGGCGCATCTCACCTCTTCAGCCACGGGCGTCATCACGCTCCTCCAGCATGACACGCCGGCGTTCACGGCCAACGGGCCAACTCGTCGGGCATGCCCCGCCGGACCGCCGGGCGCCGGTCCCGCAGCCCCCAGCTGGTGATCCGCCACAGCGCCTCGGCCATGATCAGCGGACTCATCTTGCTGTCGCCGTGCTCCCGCTCGGCGAAGGTGATCGGCACCTCGACGATCCGCATCCCGGCCCGGTGCGCCAGCCGGGACAGCTCCACCTGGAACGCGTACCCCTGTGAGCAGACCGAGTCCAGGTCGATGGCGTCCAGCGCGGTCGACCGGTACACCCGGTAGCCGCCGGTGGCGTCGGACACGGGCATGCCCAACGCCAGCCGCGTGTACAGGTTGGCGCAGCGGGACAGCAGCAGCCGCCGCAGCGGCCAGTTCAGCACCCGCGCCCCGCGGGTCCACCGGGAGCCGATCACCACGTCGGCGTCGCGGGCGGCGGCCAGCAGCGCCGGCAGGTCCTCCGGGGCGTGCGAGCCGTCGGCGTCCATCTCCACCACCGCGTCGTAGCCGCGCTCCCGCGCCCAGGCGAAACCGGCCAGGTAGGCCGCGCCGAGGCCTTCCTTGCCCTGCCGGTGCAGCACGTGCACGTGCGGGTCGGAACGGGCCAACGCGTCGGCGATCGCGCCGGTGCCGTCCGGACTGTTGTCGTCGGCGACGAGGACGTCCACGGCGGGCGCGGCCGTGCGGACGCCCGCGATGATCCGGCGGACGTTGTCGGCCTCGTTGTAGGTGGGGATGACCACGAGCACCCGTCCCACCCCGGGATGCCCGGACGTCCGCCGCTCGGCTGCCACACCCACCGTTCTACCGCCCTTCCCGCCGGCGTGCCGGCACCTCGCCCTACCCGGCGGCGACCTCCCGGCGGCGGCGCAGCACCGTCGCCCCGGCCAGGGCCGCGACGGCGAGCGCCGCGAGGGCCACCTCCGGCCACACCCCCGCCCGGGTGGCGGCGGTCCGCCCCTCCCCGAGCCGCATCTGCCGGACCACCACCGCCGCGGTGTTGAACCCGGTGGCACCGTCTACCCGCCCGTCGGGGGTAACGAACCCGGACACCCCGACCGTGGAGGCCATCAGCGCGGCCCGGCCGTGCTCGACGGCGCGCAGCCGCACCATCGCCAACTGCTGGCGGGCCTCCGCCACGTCGAAGGTGGCGTTGTTGGTCTGCACCACCAGCACCTGCCCACCGCCGGTGACGGTGTCCCGGACGAGGCCGTCGTAGGCGACCTCGAAGCAGATCACGTCGCCGACGGTGACCGCTCCGGCGTCGATCACCCCGGCTGTGGTGCCGGGCACGAAGTCGGAGCGGACCCGGTCGACCTCGGCGCTGACCATCCGCGCGATTTTGCGCAGCGGCACGTACTCGGCGAACGGCACCGGGTGCCGCTTGACGTACATCTGGTCCAGGTCGACGCCGCTGCCGGGCCGCCACAGCAGGCCGGCGTTGCGGACCTGCCCGACGTCGGGGCCGAGCAGCACCGCGCCGACCAGGACGGGCGCGCCGATCGCCTCGGCGGCCTGGGAGATCCGGTACCCGGCGTCCGGGTTGCGCAGCGGGTCGATGTCGCTGGAATTCTCCGGCCACACCACCAGGTCGGGGCGGCGTTGCGCGCCGGCGGCGACCTGCTCGGCCAGTTTCAGGGTGGCGTTGACGTGGTTGTCGAGCACGGCCTGCCGCTGGGCGTTGAAGTCCAGCCCGAGGCGGGGCACGTTGCCCTGCACGATGGCGACGGTCACCTCGTCCCCGCCACCGGGCACGCCGGCCGGCACCACCGGTGCGGCGGCGAGCAGCGCGGCCAGCGCGGCCGTGACCCCCGCCACAGGCCGCCACTGCCCGGCCGGCCGGCGCCAGTCCCGCCACGCGGCGGTGACCAGCAGCCCGCCGGCCACCGCGACGGCGCAGGTGACCAGCGGGGCGCCGCCGAGCGCGGCCAGCCGCAGCAGCGGGGAGGTGTCCTGGCTGAACGCCAGCCGCCCCCACGGGAAGCCACCGAACGGGGTGCGGTCGCGCAGCGCCTCCTGCCCCACCCACAGCACGCCGGTGAGCAGCGGCCACCCGACCCGGTACCGGTCGGCCAGCGGGGACACCCAGGCGGTGGCCGCGCCGAGCAGCGCGAGGTACCCCGCCTGCAGCAGGGACAGCAGGATCCACGGCAGGTAGCCGGTGTGCAGGTTGGTCCATTCCAGCAGCGGCGCGAACAGCGCCACGCCGGTCAGGAAACCCAGCCCGGCGCCGGCGCGCAGCCGCCGCCGGTGCGCCGCCGCGGCCAGCAGCGCCACCCCGACCGGGGCGAGGGTCCACACCCCGTACGGGGGGAACGCGGCCAGCAGCGCCAGCCCGGCCAGCACGGCCAGCGGCGCGGCCACCCGCAGCGGCAGCGGGCGGGCTCCCACCGTCTCGCGTACCCCCTCCGGGGCACTCACCTCTTCCCGGTCGAGCGTCGTCACCGGCGCCTCATCACGATCACGCGCCGAAGGCTACCCGGCCGGGCGGCGCCGCCGCCGGTGGCGCGGCCGCCGAACCCGCGCCCACCGGCGGCGGCGGGTCAGCGTGCTGGGGCCGGTACGCGCAGCCGACCGTCGTGCACCTCGACGATCCGGTCGACCGCGGCGAGGTGGGTGCGGTCGTGGGTGACCAGGACGGTGGCGGCGGCCTGCTGGTGGGTGAGGCGGACGATCAGGTCGATGACGGCGGCGCCGCGGTCGTGGTCGAGGGCGCTGGTGGGTTCGTCGACGAGCAGCACGGTCGGGTCGTCCATCAGGGCGCGGGCGATGTTGACGCGTTGACGCTGGCCGCCGGAGAGCTGGTGGGGGCGCCGGCCGGCCTCGGCGGCGAGGCCGACGGCGTCGAGCAGTTCCATCGCCCTGGGCCGGGCCCGGGCCGGGGACCGCCCGCCGATCTGGGCCATGACCTGGAGCTGTTCGACGGCGGTGAGCGAGGGCAGCAGGTTCGGCTGCTGGAAGACGATGCCGATGCGGCGGCGACGCAGATCGGCCAGTTCCGCCCGGGTCAGGCCGGTCGTGGCGGCGCCGTCGATGGTGACGGTGCCGGCGTCGGGGGTGATGAGGGTCGCGGCGACCGCGAGGAGGCTGGACTTGCCGGAGCCGGACGGGCCGACGACGGCGGTGAGGCTGCCCCGGGGCACGTCGAGGGTGACGTGGTCGAGGGCGGTCAGCCGACCCGCCCCGTCGGGGTAGGTGAGGGTGACGTCGGTCAGGTTGAGGCTCATCGGGCGCTCCCCAGGGCGGTCAGCGGGTCGACGGAGGTGATGCGGCGGATGGCCAGGGCGGCCCCGAGCGCGCCGAGGACGACGATCACGGCGGCGGGTACGCCGACCGTGGCGGGGGTGAGCAGGAACGGCACGGCCGTCGCCGCGACGGCGGCGCCGAGGGCGGCGGCGACGCCGGTGCCGACGAGGGTGCCCGCGGCCAGCAGGACGACGGCCTGGCCGAGCGCGTCGCGCAGCAGGTTCGCGGTGGAGGCGCCCAGCGCCTTCAGCACGGCGACGTCGGCGCCGCGTTGGATGGTCCACACGTTGAAGAACGCGCCGATGACCAGGGCGGCGATGGCGAACAGGAAGCCGCGCATCAACTGCAGCGAACCGTTCTCGGACCGGTACGAGCCGATCGCGGACAGCGAGTCGCTGGTGGTGACGGTCCTGGTGCCGGTGGCCGCGTCGGCGGCCTCGACGTCGACGTCGGGGGTGGTGCTCAGGGCGACCACGGTGGCGGTCGGACCATCGGCCGCCCCGGACGGCGGCGCCACCTGCCGCCACGTGTCGAGGCTGACCCAGACCACCGGAGTGTGGCTGTAGGAGGCGTCGCCCCGAACGGCGGCGACGGCCAGCCTCCGCCCGGCCAGGGTGACGCTGTCACCGGCCCGCGCGTCGAGGTCGTCGGCGGCGGACGTGGACAGCACCACCGACCGGTCGTCGATCCGTGCGCCGTCCGGAGCCAGCGCGGAGCCGGGAAGCACGCCGAAGGCGGTCACACCGACGCCCAGGTCACCCGCCGTGGCCCTGGTGACGGTGATGCCCAACGGCTCGGCCCGGGCCACCCCGGGCACCTCGGCCCACCGCCGCCACTGCCTTTCGGTGACCGTGGAGTCGGCGTACGACAGGCTCTGCCCGCCGGCAGGCGCGTTGAAGGCGATCCGGTCCGCGGGCAGGTCGGTGATCGCGGAGACGTTCTGGCGGCCCAGCCCGGCGGTGAGCCCGGACAGCAGCCCGACCAGGGCGCTGATGAGCGCGACGACGGTACCCATCAGGGCGAATCGCCCTCTGGCGAACTTCAGGTCTCTCCACGCGACGAACACGATGGTCCCGGCCTTTCTCGTCGGAAGCGGTGCCGGTCCAGCGTCGCCGCGCGGGTGTGGTGGCGGCATCTGGCCGAGGATCGGACTTCCCGGGTCGAACCGTGGCGGCCGGATTGCATCTTTTGGTAGAGGGCGACGCCCTGGGCAGCGCCTAGGCTGGAAGGACCGTGAACACCACCGCCTCCACCTCCACCCCGGGCGTCCGGGCCCTGTCCTGGTGCCTGCACCTGCTGGTCGCCGGCCTCCTCGCCCTGACCGCCGGCCGTGCCGTGGCCACCGCCGCGCCGCACGCGGCCGGTGTGGTCGCCGCGGCTGCGCTGCTGGCGCTGGTCTACGCGGCCGGTGGGCTGCTGCGGCGCGCCCCCACCGCGCACCGGGCCGCCGTCGGGTGGCTGGCCGCCGTGGGTGCCCTGTGGGTGGTGCTGCTGGCGCTGTCCGCCGACGCGGTGTGGCTCGCGTTCCCGCTCTACTTCCTGCACCTGCATCTGCTGCCGCGCCGGGCCGGGCCGGGGGCGGTGGCCGCGACCGCGCTCGCGGCGATCCTCGCCTTCGCCGCCCACCGGGGGTCGTTCGCCCTGGCCACCGCCGTCGGACCGGCCCTCGGCGCGGCGGTGGCGGTGGCGGTGGTGTGGGGGTACGAGGCCCTGTACCGGGAGAGCGAGCGGCGGCGCCGGCTGATCGAGGAACTCACCGCGACCCGGGCGGACCTGGCCGCCGCCCAGCACACCGCCGGGGTGCTGGCCGAACGCGAACGCCTGGCCCGGGAGATCCACGACACCCTCGCCCAGGGGCTGTCCAGCATCCAGTTGCTGCTGCGCGCCGCCGAGCGGGCGCTGCCCGACGGGACCGGCAACGCCGCCCGCTACGTGGAGCAGGCTCGCCAGGCGGCCGTGGACAACCTCGCCGAGGCCCGCCGCTTCGTCACCGCTCTCACCCCGCCGGCCCTGCAGGACGCCACCCTGGCCGGCGCCCTGCGGCGGCTGAGCGCCACCACGTCCACCCGCCACCGGTTCGCCGCGCGTTTCCACGTCGTCGGCGAACCGGTACCGCTGCCGACGGCACACGAGGTCGCCCTGCTGCGCATCGCCCAGTCCGCCCTGGCCAACACGGTCCGTCACGCGCAGGCCAGCGCCGCCGAGGTCACCCTCAGCTACCTCGACGGCCAGGTGACGGTGCGGGTCGCCGACGACGGCATCGGCTTCGAACCGGCCGCCGCCGGTTTCGGCCTGGCCGCCATGCGCGCCCGCGTGCACGCCCTCGGCGGCACCCTCGACGTCACCTCCGCCCCCGGGCAGGGCACCACCGTGACCGCCCGCCTGCCCGTCACCGCGCCCGTGCCCGACGTCGAGCCCGAGGTGAGCCGGTGACCGACGCCGACATCCACCTGCTGGTGGCCGACGACCATCCGGTGGTGCGGGCCGGACTGCGGGCCGTGCTGGAGACCGAACCCGGCCTGCAAGTGGTGGCCGAGGCCGCCACCGCGGAGGAGGCCGTCGCCCGCGCCGCCGCCGGTGACATCGACGTCGTGCTCATGGACCTGCAGTTCGGTCGAGGCATGAACGGCGCGGAGGCGACCGCCGCCATCACCGCGCGGCCCGGCGCGCCCCGGGTCCTGATCGTCACCACCTACGACTCCGACGCCGACACCCTGCCGGCCATCGAGGCCGGCGCCATCGGCTACCTGCTCAAGGACGCCCCGCCCGAGGACCTGGCCGCCGCCGTGCGGACCGCAGCGCAGGGGCGTACGACGCTGGCCCCGGCGGTGGCCGACCGGCTCATGAGCCGCCTGCGCGCCCCCGCCACCGCCCTGACCCGGCGGGAGACCGACGTGCTCGTGCTGGTCGCCGAGGGGCTGTCCAACCGGGCCGTCGCCCAGCGGCTGCACCTCACCGAGGGCACCGTCAAGTCGCACCTGGCCCGGATCTACGCCAAACTCGGTGTCGACTCCCGCACCGCCGCCGTCGCCACCGCCGCCAACCTCGGCCTCATCCGCCGCTGACACTTCCGCGGCTTTTGTGCCGCCGTGACCGGTGCGGCTGACAGACTCGGCAGCATGAGCGCCGGCCGCTGGCGGGGTCGGATCCTGCCTGCCGCGCCAGGGTCCCGGGCCACCCGCCTGGAGTTGTTCTACGACCTGGTGTTCGTGCTCGCGTTCCTCAACGTCACCACCCTGCTGTCGGAGAACCTGAGCGTACGCACGCTGCTCGGCGGGCTCGAGGTGCTGGCCCTGCTGTGGTGGTGCTGGGCGTCCTTCGCCGCACTCGGCAACGTGGTCCGCACCGACCAGGGCGTGCTGCCGCTGGTCGGCGCGGTCACGGTGGTCGCCCTGTTCGTGCTCAACCTGAGCGTGCCGCAGGCGTTCACGAACCGTCCCGGCGGGCCGCCCGGCCCGCTCGTCTTCGCCGCCTGCTACCTGCTCATCCGGGCGGTGCAGGTGCTGGTGCTGCTGACCCGCGCCGACGCGCCGGGCCGCGCGGCCGCCCGGTACGGTCTGCCGCTGCTGGCCAGCGTGACGCTCATCGTGATCGCCGGGGCGCTGCCCGAGCCGCCGGAGGTCGGGCCGACGTGGCGGCGGGTGGCGCTGTGGGCGGCCGCCGTGGCCATCGAGTTCACCGCCGGCGGCCGCGTCCACAGCGTCGGCATCGCGGTGGTCTCCGCCGCCCACTGGGCGGAGCGGTACGCGCTGATCCTGCTGATCGCGCTCGGCGAGTCGATCATCTCGCTGGGGCTGGGATCCAAGCCGATCACCGGCCCACCGGCCAGTTGGGCGGTGATCGTGGCGTCGATACTCGGCGTCACCACCATCGCGGCGCTGTGGTGGATGTACTTCGACACCCTGGCGCCCGCCCTCGAGCAGCAACTGCACCGCACCCGCGACCCGGGCGCGCGGGCGGCCTACGCCCGCGACGTCTACACCTACCTGCACCTACCGTTGATCGCCGGGATCATCATGTTCGCCCTCGGCCTGAAGCGCTACCTCGCCGTGATCGCCGATCCGCACGGGGATCCGTGGCGGGTGCGGGCGCTCGGACTGGACTACCGCGTGCTGTTCGCCGGCGTGATCGTCTACATCGTGGGCCTGCTGGCGCTGTGGGTGCGGGCCAGCCACCGGCTGCGTCTGCTGCCGGCGGTGACGGTGGTGCTCCTCGCCGTCGTGCTGCTGCCCGCCGGCCGGTTGCCGGCGGTCGCCGGCCTGGCGGTGCTCGCCGTGGCCTGCGTCGCGCTGGTGCTGGCCGGGCTGCGCGCCGGTGACCCGCTGCGCCGTCAGGTGCGGCAGGTGGCGCTCAGCGAGCAGATCGCCGCCGAGCAGGAGCAGTCGGAGTGGCGCCGCCGCCATCTGTGAGCCGCACAGGGCCATCGTTGAAGCGAAAATCGGGGCGCGGCTTGCGCCGCGCCCCGATGCTCCCAGGCCCTTCCCGGCCGGTGGGGCGAGGACGACCGGCGCCGACCTTCGGACCGACCGGACGTGGACTGGCTGCCCCCGCCTGGCCGTTGTCTACTGGCCGTGCCTTTCACCCTGCCCGTACACCGGTAACCGCGGCCGGTTCGCGCCGCCCCGCCGACCCCCGCCCGCTGGACCTGGCCGCCGCAACCGCTCGGGTCGCTCGGCCAGCGGACGAAGGGACGAAGCGAACAACAGCCGCTTCCCGTGGTAGGACTCAAAGACGGTACGGCGTGCACCCCCGCCGCTGTCAACCCACCCCGGCCTGTCGTGTGTTGCGCCACGGCGTGTCGCGTCGGCGCGTCTCGATCCGTACCGCTGCGGTGGGGTCAATCCGCGCCGAGATGGCGGCGCAGCAACCCGGCCGCCGCCCGCGGATGGTCGGCGGCGAGCAGCCCACCGGCCGCCAGGACGTAGTCCACGTCGACGACGGCGCGGGCGGCCCGGGGCAGCGGCCAGCCCCCGGCGTGGTCGCCGAGCACCGCGGCGAGCACCCCGACGGCCTCGGCGGCGGCCGCGTGCCGCAGCACCCCGCCGGAGCCCACCACCAGCTTCACGTCCCGCAGGTCCCGGCCCGCGCGTTCGCCGGTGGCCGCGCCGCGGGCGTGCCGGCGCACCGCCACCGTCGCGGCGAGGGCGGCGATCCGCCGGTCGGCGACCCGGTCGGCGTCGCCGGCGGGCAGGAAACCCGGGTCGCCGGCCCGCACCGCCGCGGCCGCGGTCAACTCCTCGGCCTCCCCGGCGGTGATCAGGCGTTCCTCGACGGCGGCGCGGACCACACCCGGGGCGCTCCACCGCATGCCCAGGTCCCCCTCGACGGTGCGGGCCCGCCACAACGTGCCGGCGACCTCCCGGCCCGGCCCGCTGTCCCGCTCGTCCGGGGTGAGCACCGAATACACGTCGGTGGTGGCGCCGCCGACGTCGACCACCACCAGGTCCCCGCCGAGCGCGTCGGCGAGCACCTCCACCCCGGTGAGCACCGCGTCGGGGGTGGCCGCCCGCACCAGCCGGGTGAAACGGCCACCCCGGGACAGCTTCTTGCCGCCGATGACGTGCCGCAGGAACACCTCCCGGATCGCCGCCCGCGCCGCCGCCGGCGCCAGCACCCCGATCCGGGGCAGCACGTTGTCGGCGGCCGTGACCGGCACCTTCGCGGCGGCCAGCAGCCCGTGCAGGTCGTCGCGGACGTCACTGTTGCCGGCCAGCACCACCGGCACCCGCCAGCGGGCCTTCGCCAACCGGGTCGCGTTGTGCGTCAACACCTCCGCGTCCCCGCCGTCGGTGCCACCCACCAGCAGCACCACGTCCGGGCGGGCGGCCCGCAGCGCGGCCAGGTCGGCCCCGCCGAGCCGGCCCGCGGCCACGTGCACCACGTTCGCCCCGGCCGACAACCCCACCCGCCGGCCGGCCTGCGCCGTCACGAGCGGCTCGTAGCCGATCACGGCCAGCCGCAACCCACCCCCGGCCGACGAGCACACGTACCAGGGCACCTCGCCGCGCGCCCCCGCGTCGGCGGTCGCCGCCGCGACGGCCGCGTCCAGGCCGTGCAGCACGTCCGTGCCGACCGTCGTCGGCGCCGACGCCGCCGCGACCAGCCGGCCACCGTCCAGGTCGACCACCGCCGCCTTCGTGTACGTCGACCCGACGTCGGCGCAGACAGCGACGTTCACGTCGCCGCGGGCACGACCACGGTGCCGGTCGCGGTGACCGCCACGATCGGCACCGCCAGCACCTCGGCGGCCGACTCACCCTGGTCCGGGCGGCCCCGGCACACCACCCGCGCCTCGAAGTCGATGGTGCGGCTGCGGGTACCCACCCGGGTCACGGTGGCCACCACCTCCAGCACGTCCCCGGCCTTCATCGGCGCCTTGAACTGCACGTCCGAGTACGAGGCGAACAACCCCTCGTCACCGTCGGTGCGGATGCACACCTCGGTCGCGACGTCACCGAACAGGCCCAGCGCGTACGCCCCGTCAACGAGGTTCCCCGCGTAGTGGGCGTGCGAGTACGGCACGTACCGGCGGTGGACGACGGTCAGACCGACCCGGGAATCACTCATGCTCTCGCCTTCTTCTCGGTGATCAGGGCGTGGACCAGGTAGCTGGCGACCTCACCGGGGGTGGTGCCCCGACCGAAGATCCGGTCCACCCCCAGCTCCTCGGTCATCGTCTCGTCGAACCGGGGCCCACCGACGACCAGCAACGGCCGCTTCCCCGCCGGCATCGCCTCCCGGAACGCCGCCGACATCTCCCGCGTGTTGTGCAGGTGCGCGTCACGCTGGGTCACCACCTGCGACACCAGCACCGCGTCGGCCCTCTCCCGCCGGGCCGCCTCCACCAACTCCGGCACGCTCACCTGCGCGCCCAGGTTGGTGACCTTCAACTCCCGGTAGTACTCCAGGCCCTTCTCCCCCGCGATGCCCTTGACGTTCAGGATCGCGTCGATGCCCACAGTGTGCGCGTCCGTGCCGATGCACGCCCCCACCACCGACAGCTTGCGCCGCAGCCGCTGCTTCACCACCGCGTTGACCTCCTTGGCCGACAGCAGTGGGAAGTCCCGCTCCACCACCTGCACCGCCGACAGGTCCACCAGATGGTTCACCCGCCCGTACACCACGAAGAAGGTGAACTCGTCACCCATCTGCTTCGCGTGCACCAGCATCGCCGGGTCGATGCCCATCCTGTTGGCCAACTGGACCGCCGCGCCCTCGGCCCGCTTGTCGTGCGGCACCGGCAGCGTGAACGACACCTGCACCATGCCGTCACCGGTGGTGTCCCCGTACGGCCGGACGATCTTCTTCTCCGTCGGGGCCGTCACGCCGCCGCCTCCAGGATCTCCGTGGCCGGGTTGTAGTAGTCGGCCTCGTGCCTCGCCACGCCGTCGAGGCCCTTGCCGCGGTCCGCGGGCCGCTTCATGATCCCGAACGTGCCCTCGGCGATCGCCGTCAGCAACGACTGCTCACCGATGCGCTCCAGCAACCCCACCGCCTCGGACAGCACCCGATGCGCGCGCTGCTGGATGAACCCGCCCGGCGCGGGCACGAAATCCTCGTGCAGCCCACCCGCGGCGCCCAGCACATACCGGACGTTCTGCAGGGCGATGTCCCGATCGGACAGCCACGGCGTCACCACCGCCTCGGTCATCATGCCGACCAGCAGGATGCCCTGCCCGGTCATGGTGCCCACCAGGTTGAAGAACCCGTCCAGCAGGTTGCCGCGGAACACGTCACCGGTCATGTGCTTCGTCGGCGGCATCCACTTCAACGGCGCGTCCGGGAACAACTCCCGCGCCAGCAGCGCGTGCGCCAGCTCGAGACGGAACGACTCCGGCAGATCCGGGTTGATCTCGAACGCGTGCCCCAGGCCCAACTGCCAGTCGGCCAGCCCCGCCTCGTGCGCGAAGTACTCGTTGAGCAGCTGCGACACGGTCACCGTGTGCGCCTCGTCGACCGCGTCCGCGGTGGTCAGGTAGTTGTCCTCACCGGTGTTGATGATGATCCCCGCCCGGGCGTGCACCTGCCGGGAGAACCGCTGGTCGACGAACGTGCGGATCGGGTTGATGTCGCGGAACAGAATCCCGTACATCGAATCGTTGAGCATCATGTCCAGCCGCTCCAGGCCGGCCAGGGTCGCCATCTCCGGCATGCACAGGCCCGACGCGTAGTTCGTCAACCGCACGTACCGGCCCAGCTCCTTCGACGACTCGTCCAACGCCGCCCGCATCAGCCGGAAGTTCTCCTGCGTGGCGTACGTGCCGGCGAACCCCTCCCGGGTCGCGCCCTCCGGCACGTAGTCCAGCAGCGACTGCCCCGTCGACCGGATCACCGCGATGATGTCCGCGCCCGCCCGCGCCGCCGCCTGCGCCTGCGGGATGTCCTCGTAGATGTCACCGGTGGCCACGATCAGATAGACCCACGGCCGCTGCTTCGGATCCCCGTACCGCTTGATCAGCCGGTCCCGCTCCGCCCGCCGCCGGTCGATCAGCCGGACACCCGCGGCGACCGCCCGGCGCGCCGCCCTGCGCGCGGCGGTGGCCGCCTTCCCGGTCGGCACCGTGAACCGCACCGACCCGGCCGCCGCCTTCTGCGCCAGCAACGTCACATCGGTGATCTGCTCCCGAACGAGGGCGTCGAACACCGGCACCGCCACCCCGTGCCCCAGCCCCACATCGGCGACCACCGCGTCGACGAGCCGGTTCACCCACGGAATACCATCCGGGTCCGCGCCGGTCACCCCCGCCAGCCGCAGCACCGCCCGCTCCACCGACACCGTGGTGTGGCTACGCGCCAACTCCACCACCGGCTGCCCGGCCCGGCGCGCCAACTCCCGCGCCCGCACCACCAACGCCGGGTCCAGCCCAAGTTTTCCGGTCACGCCGTCACCTCGCCCCGCTCGGCGACGCCGTGCCGGCGCCTCGCTGTACCGATGGTTCGCTCGCAAGCTCGCTCACGCACTACCTTCCTCATAGATCACGTCACCGCGCAGCACCGTCGCCCGGCACACCGGCAGCGGCGTCGGATCGTCCGCACCCCGCAACTCCGGATCCTCCGACTCCAGCACCGGCAGCCCCCGCCGCGCGCCCGCCGGAGCCGACCACACCGCGAACGTCGCCGGCGCCCCCAACGCCAGCACACCCTCGTTGTCCAGGTGCACCGCCCGCCACCCACCGCGGGTGTGCGCGGCGAACGCCGCCCGCACACTCATCCGCTGCGCCGGATTGTGATGCGCCGCCGCCGCCCGCACCGAACCCCACGGATCCAACGGCGTCACCGGCGAATCCGAACCGAACGCCAACGACACCCCGACCGAGTGCATCGCCCCCATCGGGTTGGACTCCAGCGACCGGGACAGACCCAACCGCGACTCGTACATGCGGCCCGCGCCACCCCACAACCGGTCGAACGCCGGCTGCATCGACGCCACGATCCCGTACTCCACGAACCCGGCGATCAGCCGCTTGTTCATGATCTCCGCGTGCTCGACCCGGTGCCGGGCCGCCCGCAGCCGATCCACACCCAGCTTCTCCGCCGCACCCGCGAACCCCGCCAACACCGTGGAGATCGCCGCGTCACCGATCGCGTGGAAACCGCCCTGCAGCCCGTACGCCGCACAGTCCAACAGATGGTCACGCACCTGCTCGGCGGTCAGATACCCGTGCCCGCACCCCCCGGGCTCCTCGTCCAGGTACGCCTGCGACACGTGCGCCGTCCGCGACCCCAACGCCCCGTCGGCGAACAGGTCACCACCGGCCCCCACCGCCCCCAGCTCCCGGGCCCTCGCCGCACCCAGCAGCTCACCCCAGTAGCCGTACACCTCAGGCACCCCGTCGCCGGAAATCGCCAACAGGCCGGTGAAGTCCTCCTCGTCGGAAATCTCCGGGCCACCGCACTCGTGCACCGCGGCGATACCCAGCGACGCCGCATGCTCCAGGGCCTGCCGCTGCGCGGCGACCCGCTGCGCCCGGGTCACCGACCCGAACGCCGCCGCCCGCACCACATGATGCGCGTCCCGCCGCACCCAGCCCGACGGGTCGTACCCGGCCGCGGCCGCCACCTCCGGACACGCCGCCAGCAGCGCCCGCGACACCAACGCCGAGTGGATCGACGCCTGCGACAGGTACACCCGCCGGCCCCCGGCCGCCCGATCCAACGCCGCCGCGTCCGGCAGCGCCCGCTCCCCCCAGTTCGACTCGTCCCAGCCGTGCCCCAGCACCACCGCGTCCGCCGGCAGACCGGCCGCGAACGCCGACACCGCGTCCAACAGCTCACCGGCCGACCGCACCCCGGACAGATCCAACCCCGACAGCGCCAGCCCGGTGTCCGTGGCGTGCACGTGCGCGTCCACGAACGCCGGCGTCACCAGCGCCCCCGCCAGGTCCACCACCCGGTCGGCGGCCGGCGCCTCCGCGTCCACGCCCAACCAGACGATCCGCCCGTCCCGCACCAGCAGCGCCGTCGCGCTCGGGTCGGCCGGACAGTGCAGCATCGCGCCGCGATACAGAGTCGAGGGGTTCGTCATGATGTCAGTCTGCCGCCAACCGCGCCTCGAACAGACGCCGCACCCCCGGCTCGGTGCGCAGCAGATCCAGCGCCAACTCCGCGTGCCCCGGCACATACCCGTTGCCCACCAGCATCGTCACATCCGCCGCCAGGCCCTCCGCGCCCAGCGCCGCCCCCGCGAAGCTCGTCGCCATCGAGAAGAAGATCACCGTGCCGCCGTCCGCGGTGGCCAGGATCGCCCCATGCTCACAGCCCGGCACGTCCACGCACACCACCGTCACGTCCGCCGGCGACCCCAACGCGGTCGTCACCGCCGTGGACAACCCCACCGGATCCCGGGCGTCGGCCAACGCGACCGCGTCAGCCAGCCCGGCCGCCCCCAGCGCGTCCCGCTCCGCCGGCACCGGCACCACCCCGACCGTACGGCCGGCGCCCGCCCGCCGCGCCGCCGCGAGCGACAGCGACCCGCTCTTGCCGGCCCCACCGATCACCGCCACCCGCACCGGCCGGGCGTCCCCCTCCCGCGCCCGGTCGGCCACCTGCCGCGCCACCACCCGCGCGGTCAGCGCCGGCGCCCCGCACACGTCCAGCACCGCCAGGGACAGCTCCGGGTGCAGGTCCGCCGGCAGCACCGCCGCGATCGAACGGGCGAACAGGACCGCGTACCCGTCGCACGGCACCTGCTCGCTGCGCCCGTCCCACCGGGCCAACCCGTCCAGGATCGTCAGCGGCGTCAGCGTCAGCGACACCAGCGTGGCCACCCGGTCACCCGGCTTCAGCCCCAGCGGAGACCGCCGCCCAGCCTCCTCCACCGTGCCGATCAGCATGCCACCCGACCCGGTCACCGGGTTCTGCATCTTCCCCCGGGTCGAGATGATCTCCAGCACCTCGGCGCGGACCTTCTCCCCGTCACCGCCGTGCTTCTCCGACAGCTGCCGGAAACTCGCCGCGTCCAGATTCAGCCGCTCCACCCGGATCCGCACCTCGTTCGAGGCGATCCGCGGATCGGCGTCCAGGCGCCAGGCCGCCTGCGGCAGCACCCCCGCAGGTTCCACGACGCGGTGCAGACCCACCGGTGACGTCACGCCCAGCCCCCTCCGTCAATCCGCCCGAACCCCCTGACCAGGGCTCGCCTCGCGGGAAAACTTCCGGCAGACTAATTTCTTCACCGGATATTTTCCAGTAGCCTTCGGGACCATTGATCAACCCGCACCGCAACGAGGAGGGGCCGTGACCCAGACCCAACCGGTGGAGACCATCCCTGCGCCCCGCCCCGCGCCGGCTGCGGTCCCCACCGCCGGACAGCCGTACGACTACCGCCGCAGCCCGCTGGTCGAGCCCGACTGGACCCGCTTCCCCGGCTGGCGCCACGTCACCCGCGAACAGTGGGAGAACGCACAGTGGCAGCGGGTCAACTGCGTCAAGAACATCAAGCAGCTCCGCACCGTCCTCGGCGACCTCGTCGACGAGACCTTCTACGCCGACCTCGAGGCCGACCAGAAGGCCCTGGCCACCATGTCCATGCTGGTGCCCCCGCAGATGCTCAACACCATGGTGCCGTTCGCGCCCATGACCACCGAGGCCTTCCTCGCCGACCCGGTCCGGCGCTACATGATCCCCGTCGCCTCCGACCGGCGCACCGACTGGCCCTCCCACCCGTACGCCAGCCGCGACAGCCTCCACGAGCACGACATGTGGGTCGCCGAGGGCCTCACCCACCGCTACCCGACCAAGGTCCTCGCCGAACTGCTCTCCACCTGCCCGCAGTACTGCGGCCACTGCACCCGCATGGACCTCGTCGGCAACTCCACCCCCGCCGTCGACAAGCTCAAGCTCACCCTCAAGCCCGTCGACCGCTACGACGCCCACATCACCTACCTCAAGGCCCACCCCGGCGTCCGCGACGTCGTCGTCTCCGGCGGAGACGTCGCCAACGTGCCGTGGAAGAACCTCGAGTCCTACCTGATGCGGCTGCTCGAGATCGAAACCATCCGCGACATCCGGCTCGCCACCAAGGCCCTCATGGGCCTGCCCCAGCACTGGCTCCAGCCCGACGTCGTCGAAGGCCTGGAGCGGGTCGCCCGGACCGCCGCCCGCCGGGGCGTGAACCTGGCCATCCACACCCACGTCAACCACGCCCAGTCGCTCACCCCGCTCGTCGCCAAGGCCGCCCAGACCGCCCTCGACGTCGGCGTCCGCGACGTCCGCAACCAGGGCGTGCTCATGCGCGGCGTCAACGCCACCGCCAAGGACCTGCTCGATCTCTGCTTCGCCCTGCAGGGCGAGGCCGGCATCCTGCCGTACTACTTCTACATGTGCGACATGATCCCCAACGCCGAGCACTGGCGGGTCCCCGTCTGGCACGCCCAGCAGCTGCAGCACGACATCATGGGCTACCTGCCCGGCTACGCCACCCCCAGGATCGTCTGCGACGTGCCCTTCGTCGGCAAACGCTGGGTCCACATGCTCACCGAGTACGACCGCGAGCGCGGCATCTCCTACTGGACCAAGAACTACCGCACCTCGATCGAGTCCGCCGACCTCGAAGCGCTCAACAAGCGCTACGCCTACTACGACCCGATCGACACCCTGCCCGAGCCCGGCCAGGCCTGGTGGGCGGCCCACCGCGACGACTGACCTGAACACCCGTTGCCCGGGCACCTGGTGGAGGTGCCCGGGCAACGGATGGTCCCGGCACGGACGGCCGCGGCTCCCAGATCCGGCCGACCCGTTGGCGGCGCGCCCGGCGACCCGGTGATCGTGTCTTCAGTGCCCCTTGCGATCGAGCGCGGCAACCTCGCGTACGGCCTCGGCGATGGCCGGGGAGTCCTTCCGCAGGATCGCACCGTGGTTGCTGGCGACCTTCGCGCTCACCTTGATGTTCGGATTGCGGGCGCACACCCCATCGAGGCTGGCGCGGATCCGTTCCTGCTCGTCACCGCGGCTTCCGAAGGACGTCCCCGAAGCAACCACGTACCGCGCCGGGACGGCGATGTTGTCCAGCACAGGGCCCAGCTCGCGCTCGCGGGAGAGCTTACCGAGTTCGATGTTGCTGTCGGCCTGCTGTGCGGCGGTCATCCGTGGGGCCAGGCCGGCCGGGCGCAGCAGCGGCATGAACCAACCCATCCGCCGAAACAGCTTCCGGATCCGCTCCGCCATGGCCTCGTCGAGCCAGTCGTACGGGAACGCGCCGTCAACCAGGACCGCGCCCAGGGTACGGTCCGGATTCCGGCTGGCCCAGTGCGCCGCGACGACCGCTCCGTAGGACCAGCCCACCGGCAACGCCCGGTCCACGCCCCTGGCCGCGAGAACGGCATCGACATCCCGGACGGCGACCTCGAAGGAATAGTCCGCCGAACACCGCGATTTGCCGCGAGCCCGCTCGTCGTAGGTGATGTGCCGCCACCCCGTCCCCAGCTCAGCGATGACCCGCCGCCAGTACCCCTGAGTGGCGAACTGGCCATTGAGGTAGACCACAGGGATACCGGGACCGCCGGTGTCGGTGACCGCCAGGGCCGTGTCGTCGACCGACACCATGCCGGTCCACGTCGAACTGGTCGAGGAAATGCCGCTTCTCGTCATGTTTCTGCTCCGTCAGAGGCTGCGGGCGGTGATGTCGCCGTGGGAGGTGGTGGCGCGGATGTCGAGTTCGGCGGTCCCGTCGTTCTTGAGGGCGTTGCTGATGCGGCCGTAGCCCGTGCCGGCGTCCAGGGCGGCCGAGACGCCGGCGGCGGCGGTGATCGAAATGTCGCCGGACTGGGTGTGGAGCACGACACTGCCGCGCGCGGCCTCGGTGATCCGGATGTCGCCCCTTGCGGTGCTGATCTGCGCGGCGCCGTTCAGCCGGCCGACCTCGACGTCGCCGTCGATCGCAGTGAGGCGGACGCTCGCGGCCTCGTCGATCTTGATCCGGCGGTACGCGCCTTCGAAGGCGACGTCGCCGAGGCGGCCGACGCCGCGGAGTTCGGAGCTGGTGGCCTTGGCCTCGATGCGGGAGCCGGCGGGCAGCTGAACGGTGACCTCCAGGGATCCGGAGGGGCCGACGAGCTGGTTCTTGGGCTCGGGGGTGTGGATCCGCAGGACGCCGTCCGCATAGGCGACGGTGGTCTGCTCGGCGGTCTGGACGTCGCGGCTCTTGGTGGGGTTGGCGGGCAGGACCTCGACGGTGGTGTCGGCGCGGTCGGCGGCGATGAACTGGATGCGTCCGGCGGGGATGTCCAGGACGGCGGAGATCGGGGCGGGGGTGTCGAACTTCTGCATCGTGCTCTCCCGTGCGCGTTCGTTGTTTCTGATGCCAGAAACGCTACGTTGCTTTCCTAAACCCTGCAACGTGCTCGTTGCACTGGAAGTGCATTTTCCCAGGTCAGGCCAATGACATTGTTGCAACCGCCTCGTTTTTAATGCAACGACGACAGCCGCTCGCGTTGCAATGGGTGAGAAGTGAACGCTATGGTGGCGGGATCAGGGACCACCAGCGGATCACCAAGGAGATCGCGATGCCGGGAGGCAGGCTCACCCAGCAGGAACGCCAGCAGATCGCGCTGGGGCTGGCCGACAGCCTCCCCTACGCCGAGATCGCCCGACGCCTCGGCCGTCCAACCTCGACGATCACCCGTGAGGTGATGCGCAACGGCGGCCCCACCGCCTACCGCGCCGACCTCGCCCACCACGCCACCGAGCGCCGCGCTCGCCGCCGCAGGCCCGCCTCCTCCCGAGAGTCGGTGTCACTCCCCCGGCCACCCGGACGCGACGCCGAGGCCGTGGCCGAGTACGAGGAGAAGCTCACCACCGTCCTCCTGGCTTCGGGCCTGCCCAAGATGGCGGCGAGAGTGCTGACCTGCCTGTTCACCACCGACGCGGGCAGCCTCACCGCGGCCCAACTCGCCCAGCGCCTTCAGGTCAGCCCGGCGTCCATCTCCAAAGCGATCGCCTTCCTGGAGAGCCAGAGCCTCGTCCGCCGAGAACGCGACGAACGCCGCCGCGACCGCTACGTCGTCGACGACGAACTCTTCTACCAGGCGACGATCGCCAGCGCGCGATCCAACGACCAGCTCGTCGAAACCGCACGCCAAGGCGTCGCCATCCTCGGCCCCCGCACCCCCGCCGCCCACCGCCTGGAGAACATCGCCCGCTTCCTCGACTTCATCAGCGAAAGCATCACGCGCGCCGCCGAGCAGGCCCGCGAAGTCCTCCACACCAAACCCGGAACCGCCTCAACCGCACCGCCCAACCACGTCCACCGATAGGCAGCCGTCTCGACCGTCACAGCCAGGAGACGAAGCGGCTGCTCCGCCAGCGCGGCCAGCACGAACAACACCAGGGAACGCGGGACAACCACCCCGCGGCCCTGTCCGGCGCCGCACGACCCGGCCAGCACTCGATCACGCGGCGGCGGCCCCCGGGACTGCCGTTGCCCGTGCCCGCCCGATCCGGTCAGCTGCCGCGCGAGC